>NZ_RZRV01000033.1:0-29483 GCF_004023085.1 Mesorhizobium sp. M7A.F.Ca.US.010.02.1.1
ACGCAGCGGTGTGAGACGGGCATTCTTGTGGATGTTCATTCGGACCCTCCGATGGATGCTGAAGCGTGGTAACTCCAGTCTCCTCGGTCCGGTCCGAATGGACAACCTCTCGAAAGCTCACACCTAGTGCCGGCAGTGGCACCGCTGTTGTCCGTCGACAGGTCCCGCGCTTGCTCGGTGCGACCAACAACCTTAAGCGCTAGGGCGTAACCTGACCCTGCAAGATCTCCTCACCGACTATAAGGTGCGCCTCACGATCTGAGACGATGGGACAGGATGGCTAAGGAGGTGCGCCGTCTTGCATGCCCCGCCAGCGAGGCGAACCCTCTCGGCTACGCGCGCCACCAGCGACGCTCCATATCGTCAGGCCTGCGTCTCATGCTCAGATGAGCCGGTATTTGGCTCTCTCATCAGCAAACCGAGAGAGCCCATGCCAAGACGGAAGCAAGCAAGACGAACGAGCGTCAGAGATATCCTGCGCCTGACCCATAAACAGGGCAGTCCGGTGGGCCAAGGTGGCAGAGCAACTGAGGTTCGGCAAGACTTCGGCTTCCACCTATCTGCGGGCGCTGGAGACGGGCTGTCGTGCAGGCCCTGCATGCGGCTTTGAGGACGATGCGATGTTGAAACACCGTCTGTTGCGCCGAATCGGCCGTCGGCCAAACGTTGGGTCGTCATCAGGTTCTCGACAGCTTCCCGGTGTCAAATCCAAACCGTGGTCGGCGATCCCCACCAGGGTGGGAAGGCAGCGCTGATATAGCCGAACGTCGATCAAGTCACGATCAACGATTGCCTCATGTCACATGCCCTGCGGGACTGAAAAACGGAGAAGAACATGTGCGATGCAAAACTGAAGACCGTGCTTTCGCTTTTTTCGCCGGTGGCCAGCAAATTAGATGCTCTCTCGTCCAACGGACCAGCGACGGATGCAAACTGCGTTAAGCTAAATACGAACGAGAACCCGTTTCCGTTGCCGAAGAGCGTAATGCAAAGTGCAATTGCTGCGATCGAACACCAGTATCTTTATCCGGAAGACGACAATCTCAGCTTAAGGGCAGCTGCCTCCGATGCTTACGGATTTTCCAAAGATCAGGTGATTGCCGGCAACGGTTCGTCGGAGCTGCTCGGACTCATCTACAGAGCTTTCCTCGCCCCAGGAGATAGAGTGGCAATGCTGTCGCCCGGATTTTCGTTCAACCGTAAACTTGCCATGTTGCAGGGTGCCGAGTTTCTCGAAATCGCATCGAGCGAAGCTCATCCCCTGCCGATAGAAAAACTGCTGTCCGGCCCCGCAAAAGACGCGAAGTTCATTCTGTTGGCTAATCCGAACAATCCGACCGGAACATTCGTGCCGGTGGCCGAAATCGAACGCCTTGTGGAGCAAGCAGATCGCTTGGTCGTCTTGGATGAGGCCTACGTTGACTTCGCACCCGACAATGCCCTGCGCCTCGTCAATAGACATCCGAATCTTTTGATCTTGAGGACTTTTTCAAAGAGCTATGCTGCCGCTGGCGTGCGAGTCGGCTTCGGTTTCGGTCACCCAGAAATCATTGGCAGGCTGCGCAACATCCAGAATGTCTTCAACATGAACGTGATCGGGCAGGCGGTCGGGAAAAGCATTCTTGCGCATCGCCACGCCTACGAAGAGAACCACAGGCACATCAAGCATGAACGACAGCGAGTGACCCTGGCGCTGTTGCAACTTGGCTTTTCCGTAACACCCTCCCACGCAAACTTTTTGCTGGCCCGTGTGCCGGCGGGACAGGAGGGCTCATGCTGGCAAGCCGCGTTGAAAGAGCAGGCGATCCTCATCGCCAGCTTTCCTGACGTAGATTTGAAGAACTGTATTCGCGTCAGCATTGGCACCACAGAGCAGATGGACAAATTCCTTGCTGCCGCCGAACGCGTCTGTATGAACTTTAAGAAGGATCGCGGTGCTCACAAGCATGAAGTCGATTCACATTAAGCATCAAGTAATGATATGTCGTGAGCTATGATGATTAGCGAATAAATATAGGTAATTTGGAGAACAATTAATTGAAGAAAATTTCCGCTTCGGGCCTGACCTTCGGCATCTTCGATCATCTGGACGAAAACGGCGATGACATCGCACAACAATATGCAGATCGGCTGAGCCTAGCAGAAGCGTGCGATGGCTATGGCTTTTATGCGTATCATCTCGCCGAGCACCACTGTACGCCGCATGGCAGAGGTCCATCACCGAATTTGTTCTTAGCGAGCGTCGCCCAGCGAACCCGCAGTCTTCGTGTTGGTCCCATGGTAATGCTACTTGCGCTCTATCATCCGCTGCGTGCCTTCGAGGAGATCTGCATGCTTGATCAGTTGAGCGGCGGCAGGCTTGAACTCGGCATAGGGCGCGGCTCTGCTCCCACTGAATTGGGATACTTCGGGGTTGCTGTAGAAGCAGCACCAGAACAGTATGCGGAGGCCAGTGAGATTCTCATCAATGCGATGAAAGGCGGGACGCTTTCTTATCAGGGCCGCCACTTTGAGTTGAAAGATGTTCCGCTGACGTTGAGACCTCACCAATATCCCCGTCCGCCGACATGGATCGCCACCAATCGACCCGAGCCGGCTAGCTGGGCCGCTGCGAATGGGGCAAACATCGCCTGCGTCGGACCTTCCACTTCTGTTCGCAGCGTTACCGACGCGTTCCGCGCCGCCCGAATTCACGATGCTGACATTGGCCAGCAAGCGCCATTTCTTGGATTGCTCCGAATGGTGGTGATAGGGCGTTCTGAAACAGATGCGTATTTGCTCGCAGCACCTGCCTATGAACGATGGCTCAATAGCTTCAAATTTCTATACGAACTAAATGCCATTTCCACTCCACCAAACTTGCCTTTGAACTTCGATGCAGCAATTGAAAGTGAATTGTGCGTCGTGGGAACGGCAGATTCTGTCCGAAAAGCTCTCCTTGATCAGCTGGAAGAGGCAGGTGCTAATTATCTTCTGTGTCAACTGGCATTTGGGGATTTGCCGCTGGATGCCTCACTATACACCGCATCGGCCATTGGATCCGAAATCATGGCTCGAGTTGCCGCATCGTGAATCCGTCGTGTGATTGGAGGAGCAGCGGCAGCGCTGCTCCTCATTGCGAAACGGTTGTGGGGGCCGGACTCCTGTGTCAGGTGTAAACCATTGGAGCACGTCCTATCTGATCCAGGTCATATCCTGCGGCTTTGAAGTAGTTGGCACATTCGGCTGGGGTGAAGAGGTCGACGACCGCGCCGAGGCGTCCTGACCTTGCCCCTCTGATCTAATCCGGTTTGAAGTTCGTTCTGGCCCATCCAGAGGACCAGGACATGAAACGCAGCCGCTTCTCTGAAGAGCAGATCATCGGAATTTTGAAGAAACACGAGGCCGGGGTATCGGTTGGCGATCTGTGCCGCAAGCACGGGGTCAGCGACGCCTCGATCTACAATTGGAAGGCCCGCTTCGGCGGGATGGATGTCACCGAGGCTCGGCGACCTGAAGGCGCTGGAGGACGAGAACACGCGCCTGAAGCGGCTTTTGGCCGACGCCATGCTCGACAATGCCGCGTTGAAGGACCTTGTGGGAAAGAAATGGTGACGCCCGCCGCCAAGCGGAAAGCTGTCGCTCGCCTGAAGGAAGGCTTCGGGATGAGCGAACGGCGGGCGTGTAAAGCCATCGGCTGTTGCCGCATGACGGTTCGCTACCAGACCAGCAGGCCGGACGACCGCGAGGTTCGCGAGCGGATGAAGGCCGATCGCGCAGGAGCGTCGCCGGTTCGGCTACCGGCGTCTTCTCGTGATGCTGAGGCGGGAGGGCCTGGTCGTGAACCACAAGAAGCTGTTCCGGCTCTATCGGGAGGAGAAGCTCGCCGTCGCCGCCGTGGCGGCCGCAAGCGGGCGATCGGGACCAGGGCGCCGATGCTGGTGCCGCTGAGGCCCGACGAGCGCTGGTCGCTCGACTTCGTATCGGACCAGCTCACCGACGGGCGCCGCTTCCGCATCCTGGCCGTCGTCGACGACTGCACGAGAGAGTGCCTCGCACTCATCGTTGATACGTCTCTCTCGGGCATGCGGGTTGCCCGCGAATTGGACGGCTCATCACCGAGCGGGGCCGGCCCAGGATGATCGTCAGCGACAATGGCAGCGAGTTCACCTCGAACGCCATCCTCTCCTGGGCGGATCAGAACCGCGTCGAATGGCATTACATTGCGCCCGGCAAGCCGATGCAGAATGGCTTCATCGAGAGCTTCAACGGCCGACTGCGCGATGAACTGCTCAACGAGACGCTGTTCACCTCGCTGGCTCAGGCGCGCGTAGCCATCGCCCTGTGGCACGCCGACTACAACACCGCGCGGCCGCACTCCCCCCTGGCAGACCCCGGCCAAGTTCGCCAGCACCTTCAATCCGCGACGGTCGCTCGCGCTGCGCTATGCCAAAGGCTCCGCGCCAGCGCCCGTCGCTTCACCCGCCCAGCAGGGCACAACCCACGCCGGAAACGAACTCAAAACTGCTGGGGCAACGTCAGTCCCATAGAGCCTTGATGGTTATCTCGGCCTTTGCTCGCAGCAGCGCCTTAGGTTGGGCGAAGGCGTTCTCAATCGGATTGAAGTCGGGACTGTAGGGCGGCAGTTAGAGCAGGCTCGCCTGCGGCCTCAATCGCGCCGCGCAGGGTTCTCCAGGCGGATGTCGCCAATGTCAAATTTGCTGGCATCCATGTCGCCCTCGCCAACCGCACAAGCGAAGGCCAGAAAGCCAACATGTGTTCTGCGGCTTAATTAAGAGTCAGCCGATGTCGGCCGAACATCACCTTGTCTCGAAGTCGACGATCGGACAGCAGGTTGCGAAAGTTGGCGCGATGCGAAACAAACTGCTGAAGCGCTCAACTTTTATTGATCACGCGTGTTGGACGCGACGCACTCCCGTTCCAATCGGGCTGAGCGCAAATTCTCCCGGTTCACAAAACTGAGTCGCTGGAGTAGTGGGGGCGCAGAGAAATCTCCGGTCGCAGCCTTACCCGGTCAAAACAAGGATACCAATGATGAAGACTCTCGCCGTCTGCTCTGGCGGATTGGACTCCGTTTCCCTTGCTCACATGGTGGCAGCGGAGCACGAACTCACCGGCCTTCTATCTTTCGACTATGGCCAACGGCACAGGAAGGAATTGGGCTTCGCCGCTCTTTGCGCGCAGCGACTGAAGGTCCCGCACCAGATCATCGACATCGGCGAAATTGGCCGTGGCCTTTCCGGCTCAGCGCTGACTAGCAGTATCGACGTGCCGGACGGCCACTACGCCGAAGACACGATGAAGATTACGGTGGTGCCGAACCGCAATGCCATCATGTTGGCAATCGCCTTCGGTCTCGCCGCCGCCCACAGCGCCGAAGCGGTGGCGGCGGCCGTGCATGGTGGGGACCATTTCATCTATCCCGATTGCCGTCCGGCCTTCATTGAAGCTTTCCAGACAATGCAAGACCGCGCGCTCGACGGCTATGCGCAGATACGCCTCTATGCACCGTATGTGAATCTCGGAAAAGCTGACATTGTTGCGGATGGCGCAAGATACGGCACCCCGTTTGCTGAGACCTGGTCCTGTTACAAGGGCGGCGTGCGTCACTGCGGACGATGCGGGACCTGCGTCGAGCGGCGCGAAGCGTTCCATCTCGCCGGGCACGCTGATCCCACCGACTACGAGGACGCCGATTTCTGGCTTGAGGCGCTGCGCAGGAGGCGCGCGTAATGTTCCACATCAGCAAGGAATTCCACTTCTCGGCCTCGCATCAGCTCACCTCCTTGCCTCCCAACCATCAATGCGCGCGCCTGCACGGGCATAACTATGTCGTCGTAGTGGAGCTGTCGGCCAAGGAACTGGACGCCCACGGCTTCGTGCGCGACTATCACGATCTGGCGCCGCTCAAACGCTACATTGACGAGAGCTTCGACCATCGGCACCTCAACGACGTGCTGGGACATGAGAAGGTCACGGCGGAATGCCTGGCCAGACATTTCTATGAATGGTGCAAGGCACGTCTGCCGCAGACCGCGGCCGTGCGCGTTAGCGAAACACCGAAAACTTGGGCGGAATACCGTCCGTGACCGACATGCATCCCGCAATCCGTGTGAGCGAGATATTCGGGCCGACTATCCAGGGCGAGGGCGTGCTCATCGGCTTGCCGACGGTGTTCATCAGAACCGGCGGATGTGATTATCGCTGTTCATGGTGCGACAGCCTTCACGCGGTGGACAATCAGTATCGCCATGAATGGCTACCGATGCCGATCGATGCCGTGTGGCAAACCGTCCATGCGCTTTCCGGCGGCAGGCCGGTTATGGTCTCCTTGTCAGGCGGCAACCCGGCCATTCAGCCGTTCGGTCCCCTCATAGAACGAGGCCATCGCGAGGGCTATCGTTTTGCACTGGAAACGCAGGGTTCCGTGGTGAGGGAGTGGTTTGCGGATCTTGACGTGCTGACCCTTAGCCCAAAGCCGCCGTCCAGCGAGATGACGACCCGTTGGGCTGCGTTTGATGCATGCCTCGAAGCGGCGCAAGAGAAGCCGCAAATCGTGCTCAAGCTCGTCGTTTTCGACGAGAGTGACTATGCCTACGCCAAAGAAGTCGCGGCGAGATATCCGCACCTTCCGATCTATCTGCAACCCGGCAATCACACGCCGCCGCTCCCTGGCAGTGAAGACGCCTCTGTCGACTTGGACGGAATAATGATGCGAATGGAATGGCTTGTCGAAAGGGTGACTAGCGACAGGTGGTTCGAAGCCCGCGTGTTGCCGCAGCTGCACGTTCTGCTTTGGGGTAACAAGAGGGCGGTCTAGTCTGTGGCTTGCGTCGCACCGGAAGGCCGGGCTCCAACGGCTTGGCAGGCTCTCTTCGCGTGCCGAGTACAGCCGAGCTTTGTTCGCGTCAGCGGTCTCGCGATTGTGCGGCTGGAAACCGCCCGGACACCCCGCTGCCGGCGTGTGTCACCTTGACTCCGATGAGCTGTCGTCACGCAAAGTTGAAATCCGCAAGAACTGGCCTTCTCGCCCCACCTGCTCCGTCGCAAGCACGTCATCCCCTCATCCTTGTCCAGCTCTTATCGATGTATCTCATTGTCCGGCCTGACGCACGACTGTCAGCATGGGAATGCATCCATTGCGCAAATGCCTTCCATAAAGAAGATCGATTTCCTCATTGGCCCAACGTGAAATATAGCAACGTTTTCGTGGCGTGGGTCGGCTGCGTCGGGAGTAGCGATGAAAACGTATTGGGGTCGCCTGCGTCTCCTTGGGCAGCGAGTGTAAAGTATAGCGATGCGGCCTCCGGCGCGAACGGCAGCCGCGCAGTGATCACCTTCGCCTGTGCCTTTGCGGCGGGGGTCAAGCGCTGGTCTGCTAAAATTTTTTATCGTTTAGCTGGTTGAAACTGCCCCCGTTGCGGGCTGCAGAAGCCGGCCAGCCGAGAAACGGCAGCCGCACTTATGAAAGCACGCCAAGGCGTGCGGGCATCTATCAGTTGCAAAGGACAATACTGGCCGCGCCGATTGGCCATCACGCGTCCATTAGGGCAGCCACCAACATCAGTTCGCAAGAGGAGCAAAAGTAATATGTATCGTCGTCACCTGATCAAAGGGTTGGTTGCGCTCGGCGCATGCCGGATTTGCGTTCAAGCCGCCCAAGCGACCAGTGCCCATTGGGGGTACACCGGTCCGGTCGGACCGGAGCACTGGGCTGATCTGGATAAGGAAAATTTCGTATGCTCTGCCGGCACGCAGCAATCGCCGATCAATATCAACAGCGCGGTCAAGGCGGATATCCCGCATATCGCCATCGGCTGGCACAAGGGCGGCGGCAATATGGTGAACAACGGCCACACCATTCAAATCAATATGCCACAAGGCAGCACGCTGACCCGCGGCGATCGTGTCTACGAACTGGTACAGTTCCATTTCCATGCGCCAAGCGAACATCACGTGGCGGGCAAGAGCTTCCCGATGGAGGTGCATTTCGTTCACAAGGACACGCAAAGTGGTACTCTGGGCGTGCTGGGCGTCTTTTTAACGCCCGGCGCGACAAATGCCAGCTTTGCTGCCCTTGCTGCGGCCTTTCCCGAACTGCCGAATGGGGAGGTGACGATCGACGAGGTGAATCCCAACTGGCTTCTGCCAGCCTCGCTTGGCTATTGGACTTATGAGGGCTCACTGACGACGCCGCCGTGCACCGAAAACGTCGAGTGGATGGTGGCGATGGAACCGGTTGACGTTGATCCGGCAGACATCCAGCGATTTGCCTCACTCTACCCGTCGAACGCGCGCCCTATTCATTCACCCAATCGACGCTTCATCCTGCGCCAGAGTTGAGCGCCGCCCCAGCGGTTCCGCACGGTCCAACATTCTTGGCACAAGTTGGCGCGAAGCCTCCTCTTCCGGTCTGGCGGTCTGACGGCGCTCCCCAAGCTGGCTAGTCTAAATGATAGGGATTCGGTGCCGACACCACTCGTCCCAAATACGTCGCGGCGAGGTTTGTCTGCAACCCGGCAATCACACGCCGCCCCGCCGTGGTAATGAAGACGTCTCTGTCGAGTCCGACGGAATATGATGCGCATGGAACCGCTGGTAGAAAAGGTGACCAGCGACAGGTGGTTCGAAGCCCGCGTCTTGCCGCAGCTGCACGTTCTACTCTGGGGTAACAAGAGGGTAGTGTATACCTTCTCCTAGCTTCGCCGCCAACTACTCGGTTTTCCGAATTGCTCTCTATATTCTTGAAGACGATGCGTTCGTTAAAGACATGTGCTGCGCACCTGGTGTAAAAGCTGCTCTCATCATGCAGAGGTCAAGCCAGTCGGGCTCATCCGAGGCTATGGCCGTGAGCACTGTTCAGTTCGGCAGAGAGGGCGCTTTTGTACACACTTTGCGATCGTGGCGGCCCCGTGGGCAGATCTGCAAGCTGCCGCGACACTAACCTCTCGAAGCCCGCCCGCCCGCCTTTCGTGCAGCTTCCTCTGAACAAAACCACCGCTCGCCCTTCAATAGGTTGATGCGTGTCTCCCAGTAAGATTCCTGTCCAAGAACGTGATAATCTTCTTGCCAGTGTTGTAGCTGATGTTGCCCTTGATGCCGCAGCCTACCGCGGCGGGACCAAACTCAATGGCAAGCAGGCCGGCTAGGATCGTGCAGCCAGTCGCGAGCCTCGCCCACAACGGGGTCTCACGCGCATGAGGGCGCCGACCATGGGTTCGGCGGTTCATACGCGTATAACACGTATCTTTCTGAAAAAATCAATGCTCTCGGCTAAGCTACTGAATTATTTGGCTTCCATATAGCGCGTCGGCGGAACCAACTTGTAGACGGGCTATGAAAGGTTAAGCGCGGATGTCTATCGGCCGCCGGCGTTCCCGCTCTGTAAGCCTGCCTGAACTACCCGCGCCGCGGTCAAGCCCCAGGCTCCTGCTCATCCAGCGACCGCCCGATCAATGGCAGGCTGGAAAGACAAGAGCCGATGTCTTCCGATGGTCTCGCCATCAGCTTTGGGCTAACTTCCCCATTCTCCCGCTTCGAGCTCGACACACGGCGGTTTGGATGGCGCACGACAATCTGTGTCGGCTTTGTCGTGTCCGTGACAGACGCCTGAAAGGCCCGTTCGCGCGTTTTGCCGCCGTCTAAGCGGCTGGAATTTAATGACAAAGTTTCTTCTGGGATCGGCCGATCACGCTGGTACGCTTTTTGCGATGCTTGGTGTGAGGCGGCACGAGCTGCCTATCGGCACTTGTGTCGCGGGCAGTCGCGATAATTAGAACGAAGGAAGGAAAGCTATTATGTCAGGTCTGCGTCAGATCGCCTTTTACGGAAAAGGCGGCATCGGCAAGTCCACCACGTCCCAAAATACGCTCGCTGCCCTTGTCGACCTCGGGCAGAGAATCCTCATCGTAGGATGCGACCCCAAAGCCGATTCCACACGCTTGATCCTGAATTCGAAAGCTCAGGATACCGTCCTGGATCTCGCCGCACAGGAAGGCTCGGTGGAAGACCTCGAACTCCAGGACGTGCTCAAGGTGGGCTACAGAGGCATCAAGTGCGTGGAGTCCGGCGGCCCCGAGCCGGGTGTCGGTTGCGCCGGCCGCGGCGTCATCACCTCGATCAATTTCCTCGAGGAGAATGGCGCTTATGACGATGTCGATTATGTCTCCTATGACGTCCTCGGCGACGTGGTATGCGGCGGCTTCGCCATGCCGATCCGCGAAGGCAAGGCCCAGGAGATCTATATCGTCATGTCCGGCGAGATGATGGCGCTCTATGCCGCCAACAACATCGCCAAGGGCATCCTCAAATATGCCCATTCGGGCGGTGTGCGGCTGGGCGGGCTGATCTGCAATGAACGTCAAACCGACCGCGAACTCGATCTGGCCGAAGCACTGGCTGGCCGATTGAATTCCAAGCTCATCCACTTCGTGCCCCGCGACAACATCGTCCAACATGCCGAACTCAGGAAGATGTCGGTGATCCAGTACGCGCCGGACTCAAAGCAGGCAGGGGAATACCGCGCTCTGGCCGAGAAGATCCACGCCAATTCGGGCCAGGGTACGATCCCGACGCCGATCACCATGGAGGAGCTGGAGGAGATGCTGCTCGACTTCGGCATCATGAAGACCGACGAGCAGATGCTTGCCGAGCTTCACTCCAAGGAAGCGGCGAAGGCGGCGGCCCAGTAGTGACATTAGCGCTGCCATGAATCGGCGCGCCTTGCAGAGAACGGCGCCTATTCTTTGAGGCGTCACCCAACCTTGAAAGGGGGACTCATGAGCCGGGAATACGAGAATGACGGTGCTCTTCATGCGAAGCTTATCGAAGAGGTGCTGTCGCATTATCCCGACAAGGCGGCGAAGCGCCGCAAGAAGCACCTCAACGTCGCAAAGAGCGGCAACGAGGCTGGCGGGGAAAGCGAGGTCCTTTCCGAATGCGACGTCAAATCGAACATCAAGTCCATTCCCGGGGTGATGACGATTCGCGGCTGTGCATATGCTGGTTCGAAAGGCGTGGTGTGGGGGCCAGTCAAGGATATGGTCCATATCTCGCACGGCCCGGTCGGCTGCGGCCAATATTCTTGGTCGCAGCGCCGCAACTACTACGTCGGTACAACGGGCGTCGACACGTTCGGGACAATGCAGTTCACCTCCGATTTCCAGGAGAAGGACATCGTCTTCGGCGGCGACAAGAAGCTGGAACAGATCATTGACGAGATTGAAGTCTTGTTTCCGCTCAACAACGGCATCACCGTGCAGTCCGAATGCCCTATCGGCCTGATTGGCGATGACACCGAGGCCGTTTCTCGCAAAAAGACCAAGGAGTATGACAAGACGATCGTGCCGGTACGCTGCGAGGGCTTCCGCGGCGTCTCGCAGTCGCTTGGCCACCACATCGCCAATGATGCAATCCGGGATTGGGTCTTCGACAAAAAGGATGTCAAGTTCGAGGCCGGCCCCTACGACGTCAACGTCATCGGCGACTACAATATCGGCGGCGATGCCTGGGCCTCGCGCATACTGCTTGAGGAGATAGGGCTGCGCGTGGTTGGCAACTGGTCGGGTGACGCCACACTCGCAGAGATCGAGCGCGCCCCGAAGGCTAAGCTCAATCTTATCCACTGCTACCGGTCGATGAATTACATCTGTCGGCATATGGAGGAAAAGTATGGCGTCGCCTGGATGGAGTACAATTTCTTCGGTCCCTCCCAGATCGAAGCCTCTCTGCGCAACATAGCCAAGCATTTTGGGCCGGAAATCGAGGAGAAGACCGAAAAGGTCATTGCCAAGTACAGGCCGCTTGTTGATGCGGTCATCGCCAAGTACCTGTCGCGCCTGGAAGGAAATACCGTGATGCTCTATGTCGGCGCCCTGCGCCCCCGCCACGTCGTCACGGCCTACGAGGACCTCGGCATGGTCATCGTGGGCACCGGCTATGAATTCGCCCACAGCGACGACTATCAGCGCACCGGCCACTACGTGAAGAACGGCACGCTGATCTACGATGACGTGACCGGCTATGAGTTGGAGAAATTCATCGAAGGGATTCGCCCAAATCTGGTCGGCTCGGGAATCAAAGAAAAATACCCGGTGCAGAAGATGGGCATACCGTTCCGCCAGATGCATTCCTGGGATTATTCAGGCCCGTATCACGGCTACGACGGCTTTGCCATTTTCGCACGTGATGTGGATCTCGCCATTAACAACCCGGTCTGGGACCTATTCCACGCGCCTTGGAAAAGAAGCCGGGGCGATGAGCGGGCGATGGCTGCCGAATAAACATTTGCTTCAGCCCCAGTCTCCCACTGAGACGGTGAACTCCCGCGGCCTCTGATCCGCCGGAGCCTGGAACGTCTTGACGTCCTGAGCTGCCGTCCCGCGCAGCCAGATGCAAAAGAGGTAATCATCATGCCGCAGTCGGCTGAAAAAATTCTCGATCACGCTCCCCTGTTCCGCGAGCCGGAATACAGAAAGATGCTCGCTGAGAAGAAGCTAAACTTCGAATGTCCGCACCCCGATGAAATCGTTTCCGATCAGCGCGATTTCACCCAGACGTGGGAATACCGCGAAAAGAACCTCGCCCGCAAAGCGCTTGTCGTGAACCCGGCCAAGGCCTGCCAGCCGCTGGGTGCGGTATTCGCTGCCGCCGGCTTCGAGCGAACCATGTCCTTCGTCCACGGCAGCCAAGGTTGCGTCGCCTATTACCGCTCGCACCTGTCGCGCCATTTCAAGGAGCCTGCCGCGGCGGTCTCCTCCTCAATGACCGAGGATGCGGCGGTGTTTGGCGGCCTGAAGAACATGGTCGACGGGCTCGCCAACACCTACCAGCTCTACGACCCCAAGATGATTGCCGTGTCGACGACCTGTATGGCAGAGGTCATTGGCGACGACCTGCACAGCTTCATCCAGAACGCCAAGGACGAAGATTCAGTCCCGCGCGACTTCGACGTGCCCTTTGCCCACACCCCGGCCTTCGTTGGCAGTCATGTCGACGGCTATGACAACATGGTCAAAGGCATTTTGGAGCACTTCTGGAAAGGTCAGGAGCGTACGCAAATCGAAGGAACCATCAACATCATTCCGGGCTTCGACGGCTTCTGCGTCGGCAACAACCGGGAGCTCAAGCGCCTGCTCGATGTAATGGGCGTGTCCTATACATTGATCCAGGATGCCTCTGACCAGTTCGATACGCCTTCGGACGGTGAATACCGCATGTATGACGGGGGCACGAAGATCAACGAGGTGAAGAAGGCCCTCAACGCCGAGGCAACGCTTTCGCTGCAGCATCACAACACCCGAAAGACACTGGGCTATTGCGAGGAGGTCGGGCAGGCGACGGCCTCGTTCCACTATCCGCTCGGCGTTCAGGCGACGGACGAATTCCTGATGGAGGTCGCGGCGATTTCCGGCAAGGAGATTCCCGAGGCAATTCGCCTCGAGCGCGGCCGACTGGTAGACGCCATGGCGGACAGCCAATCCTGGCTGCATGGTAAGAAATACGCCATCTACGGTGATCCCGACTTCGTTCACGCAATGGCCCGCTTTGTCATGGAGACCGGCGGCGAGCCAACCCATTGCCTCGCCACCAATGGCACCTCGGCATGGGAAGCCGATTTGAAGAAGCTGCTAGCATCCTCGCCTTTCGGCAAGGCTGCCCAGGTTTGGGCGGGCAAGGACCTGTGGGCGCTGCGCTCGCTGCTCTTTACCGAGCCGGTGGACCTTTTGATCGGCAATTCCTACGGCAAGTACCTGGAGCGCGACACCGGAACGCCGCTGATCCGGCTGATGTTTCCGATCTTCGATCGGCACCATCATCACCGCTTTGCGCTCTTTGGCTACCAGGGCGCGTTGCGCGTGCTGACGACGATCCTCGACAAGATCTTCGACAAACTCGATCGCGAGACGAGCGAGACGGGTGTGACGGATTATTCCTATGACCTCACGCGCTAAGAGCCGTGGCCGGCTTTTCGCCGAGGCCATTCCTTGCCCAATGGACTGGGGAGGCTGAGCGATGTCCTCCCTCAGCGCCAAAATCAAGGACGCCTTCGATGAGCCCGCCTGCGATAAGAACCGTGGCAAAGATGCCAAGGCGCGCAAGGAGGGCTGCTCGAAGTCGCTGACACCAGGGGCGGCAGCCGGCGGCTGCGCCTTTGACGGAGCCAAGATCGTCCTGCAGCCGATCACCGACGTTGCGCATCTGGTCCATGCGCCGCTCGCCTGCGAGGGCAATTCTTGGGACAACCGTGGTGCGGTTTCGTCAGGGCCGACCTTGTGGCGGACAAGCTTCACGACCGACCTCACCGAACTCGACCTGGTGATGGGGCAGGGCGAGCGGAAACTCTTCAAGGCGATCCGCGAGATCAAGCACACATACGCGCCGCCGGCGATCTTCGTCTACTCAACTTGCGTAACGGCGCTGATCGGTGACGACATCGAGGCCGTGTGCAAACGCGCCACGGAAAAGTTCGGTTTGGCCGTGGTGCCGATCAATGCGCCTGGCCTGGCAGGCTCCAAGAACCTCGGCAACAAGCTCGCCGCCGAGGCGTTGCTCGATCATGTCATCGGCACGGTCGAACCCGACGACCCCGGGCCCTACGACATCAACATCCTTGGCGAATTCAACCTCTCGGGCGAATTCTGGCTTGTAAAGCCGCTCCTCGATCGGCTCGGCATCCGGGTGCGCGCCTGCATTCCCGGCGATGCGCGTTACCGCGACATTGCTTCCGCGCACCGCGCCCGGGCGGCAATGATCGTGTGCTCGACCGCGCTGATCAGTCTTGCCCGCAAGATGGAGGAGCGCTGGGACATCCCGTTCTTCGAGGGCTCCTTCTATGGCATCTCCGACACATCGCAAGCTCTTCGCAACCTTGTCAGGCTGCTGGTGAGGAAGGGCGCCGATCCGGAGATCCTCGAGCGCACGGAGACGCTGATCGCGCAGCAGGAGGCGATCGCGTGGAAGAAACTCGAATCCTACCGGCAAAGGCTCCAAGGCAAGCGCGTGCTGCTCAACACAGGCGGTGTGAAGTCCTGGTCGGTTGTCCGTGCGCTGATGGAGATCGGAATCGAGATCGTCGGCACCTCGGTCAAGAAATCTACGGTGCAGGACAAGGAGCGCATCAAACAAGTTCTCAAGCACGACAAGCATATGTTCGAATACATGGCTGCGCGCGAGCTGTACGCCATGCTCTCTGAACACAGGGCCGATATCATGCTGTCGGGCGGTCGCACGCAATTCATTGCGCTCAAGGCCAAGACGCCCTGGCTCGATATCAACCAGGAGCGCCAGCACCCTTATGCCGGCTATGCCGGCATGGTGGAACTCGTACGCCAGATCGACCTCGCCATTCACAATCCGGTCTGGTCTCAGGTGCGCCAGCCGGCCCCGTGGGATTGCCAGCCTGATCTAAAAGACGAACTGCCATGCACGAAGAAGGAGTCCGGGCACCTGTTCGATGAATTCGCCGGCGCGACGGCACACGAGTTCAGCGAGTGTTGAGGCGACCGATGGCCCGCATCCTTCCCCAGACCAAATCCGCGGCGGTGAACCCGCTGAAGTCGTCGCAGCCGCTGGGTGCCGCCTTTGCCTTTCTTGGGGTCGACGGCGCGATGCCGCTGTTCCACGGCAGCCAGGGATGCACAAGCTTCGCGCTCGTGCTCTTCGTACGGCACTTCAAAGAAACGATTCCATTGCAGACAACAGCGATGGATGAGGTGGCGACCATCCTCGGCGCTGCCGACCATCTTGAAGAAGCCATCCTCAACCTCAAGAACCGCACGAAGCCAAAGCTGATCGGGGTGTGCACGACCGCGCTGGTGGAGACGCGTGGCGAAGATTGCGCGAGTGATATTGCGAACATCAAGCTGAAGCACACGCAAGAGCTTGCGGGTACGGAGGTCGTGCTGGCCAACACGCCGGATTTTGACGGCGCGATCGAAGAGGGCTGGGCCAAGGCAGTCACCGCAATGATCAAAGGGATTACAGGCTCGGGCGAACGTGCGCGGCAGCCGAAGAAGATCGCGATCCTGCCCGGATGCAACCTCACTGTCGCCGACATCGAGCATATGCGTGACATGGTTGAAAGCTTTGGGCTCAAGCCGGTTATTCTGCCCGACATTTCAGGCTCGCTCGACGGTACGGTTCCTGACCGCTGGGTAGCGACCACATACGGCGGCACCAGCGTCGAAGACATTCGCGAGTTGGGCACGGCCATGCAATGCATCGCCATCGGTGAGCACATGCGCCGCCCGGCGAAAGCGCTGCACGGGTTGACCGGCGTGCCTTACGTGTTGTTCCAGTCACTGACTGGGCTGCAGGACACGGACCGCTTCGTGTCGCTGCTGTCTGCGATTTCGGGCGCGGCGGTACCGGCCCGCGTGCGCCGGCGCCGGGCGCAATTGCAGGACGCGATGCTCGACGGACATTTCCATTTCGGCGGCAAGAAAATTGCCATCGCTGCCGAACCAGACCAGCTGTTCCAACTTGCGACCTTCTTTGCTGGCCTCGGCTCCGAGATAGCCGCGGCCGTCACAACGACCGACAGGTCTAAAATTCTCGAGAAAGTCCCGGCGGTTTCGGTTCAGATCGGCGATCTCGGCGATCTGGAAAGTCTTGCCGTCGGTGCTGACCTGCTTGTCACGCATTCGCACGGGCGCCAAGCATCGGAGCGGCTCCGAATTCCGCTCATGCGCATCGGGTTCCCGGTCTTCGATCGACTAGGCAGCCAGCACAAGCTCGCAATTCTCTATCAGGGCACCCGCGACATGATCTTCGAGGTCGCCAGCATCTTCCAGGCCAACCAACACGCGCCCACTCCTGAGGCGCTTGATCCACTCCGTAATCGAGAAATATCACGATGAACGCTGTTCGCCGCCTCTCGCTGGTCAGTAGTGAGGTTTTCGCCCCGATGCCTGAACGACGTAAGGGCGCATTGCGCGTTGCGATCGCCACTCAGGACATGCAGGACCTCAACGCCCATTTCGGGTCGGCCAGGCGCTTTGCTGTCTACGACGTGACGCGCGAGGAATGGAATCTCGTAGAAGCCGTGGCCTTCGATGACGTGTCCGATGAAAGCGGGGAGCATCGGGCCGAGCGCGATGATCGCATCACGCCAAAGGTGGATGCGCTCAAGGGCTGTCAGATCCTGTTTTGTCTGGCAATTGGCGGCCCTTCGGCAGCCAAGCTTGTCGCGGCAAAAATCCACCCGATCAAAGTGGCGGAGCCCCAATCGATCCCACAGGTGCTCTTGCGCACGCAGATGATGCTCAGGACGTGTCCTCCGCCTTGGCTGCGCAAGGTGCTGGCGCGAGCGGGCATTGCCGAAAAGAAACCGTCCTTCGAGGACGAGGACTGAAAAGAGGAGGACGCCAATGCCTGACCCCGCAATCCCCCCAGCTGTCGCCGAAGACGAGGCGGCTCTTTGCACCCCGTTCGTCAAATGCCTCGTGCGGCTGATCCGTTCTCAGGATTCCTATGGCTCGTGGGAACGCAAAGCGGACGCTGAGCTGCTGGGCGACTTCATCATTACCAAGGAACAGCGCCGAGGGATCCCAATCATCGGAGATCCCGATCCCGACGTGCTGTGGAGGCTCGACAAGTACTACGCCGCCATCGGGCTTGCGATCGAGGAGCGCTGCGGCCTTATGGCATCGCCGATGATCCAGGTGAGCCATGAGGGTTTTGGTCGGGTGCTTTTCACGACCGGACGGCTGGTCGTTTTGTCCAAAACGCTGCGCGATGTCCACCGGTTTGGCTTCGAGACGCTCCTGAAGCTCGCCACGGCCGGTACGAAGCTGGTCGACGATGCGATTTCAGTCATCGAAACCTTTCCCCACGTGGCGCTGGCATGATGGGCGCGATTTTCGAGAAAGGCCATCATGACGGACCCGAGAAACTATGTTGGCCAGTCCCCTCGATCCAGGGACTCGAGGCCGACCAGGTTGTTGGGGTATCGCCGATGAAGAAGCCGCTGGTCCTGATCTGCTCGCAAGATGCCGAGTTCTATCTGCTCTACAGCCACATACTGGAGGTTGACGGTTTCAGCAGTGAGACGGCAGACGGCGCGAAGGCTGCGCTGGCCTTGGCCGAACAACGGGAGCTTCAGGCCGTAGTGCTGGATTGCGACCCAGCCAGCATAAACGGGTCCGCAATTTGCGCCCACCTCAAGCGGGAACCGCGCACCACCGACCTGCCTATCATCGCCCTGATCGCGCCTGGCGCCGAGCACCAGCACCTCGATCTCTTGAAGGCAGGCGTTGAGAGCTTTGTGCGGCCGGTGGCTCCGGCCAAGCTGCTCGACTGCCTGCGGGCGAGGCTCGGGCTGACCAAGCGTGGTCCGAACGGGGTTGAAAACGACAGTTGGATTTGTTGTGGAGGCCTGGAGATGAAGCTCGATGCCCATCGGGTTCGCGGTAATGGCCACGACATCCATCTCGGACGGATCGATTTCAACGTGCTGCGGCTTATGATTGAGGCCCCCGGCAAGGTCTTCAGCCGGGACGAGCTTATCGGGGCGGCCTGGCTGCCCAACATTCATGTCGGTGCACGCACCGTCGATGTCCATATCAGCCGAATCAGGAGGGCGCTGAAAACGGCCTTGCCCGGCAGCGTCATTCGCACCGTCAGGTCGGCCGGCTACTCGCTCGAGAAGCCGGACGACTGAAATCGGTGATCGAACGTGGTGCCGCTCTCTCTTCCTCCTGAGAGCGGTGTTGCCGCTTTGAGGCGCTCCTAACGAAGACCAGGAGAAGCAGGCAAATGGAATTTAAAAGCATATTCAGTGTGACGGGTGCTGATCATTCTGATGAGGACCTCACAACAGCTGCCGGACTGTGTGCCGAGGTCGGCGCGCACCTATCGGTACTCATTATACCGCCTCCATTGCTCTTGATGTCGTCTCCGCCCCCCGAATGGAATACAGGACGTGCACAGGCAATTGCAGTACCGAACTATCGATTTCAGCAAATCGAGAAATTTTCACAGGACGTGACCAGAATGGAAAGACGGTCCGCGGATATCCTCAAAAGGCTGAAAGCTATGTCGCTTTCCTGTGACGTTGACACCGACTATTGCGATCCGGCTAGCCTCGGTGAAGTGGCACGACAGCGGGCGCTCTGCGCTGACCTGACGATCGTTGGAGGAGACCTCCTCAACGATGAGACTCTCGGACCTCCTGTTGTCAACGGCTGCTTGTTCGATAGCGGAAAGCCGGTGCTCATCGTGCCGAAGGGCGTTAAGGCGACGCTGTCGCCTCGACGCGTGCTGGTCGGCTGGGATTCGCGTGTAGAGGCCTCGCGTGCGGTTCGGGAAGCTCTTAGTATCCTATCCGCTGCCAAGGAAGTCTGTGTCGCTATGGTCGATCCAAAGGCGCAAAACAACGGGAAAGGCGCGCAGTCTGGAGCTGACATCGCTGCCTATCTTACTCGGCACGGTGCTCGGGTCTCCGTTGACCTGCTTAAGAGCGCCGGCAAATCGGCGGGCACAGTGCTGACCCAGCACGCGAACGACATCTGTGCTGACATGATGGTTATGGGTGCTTATGGCAGCCGTGGGCTGCGTGAGCGGATTTTCGGCGGTCCGCCGAGCTGGAGCTTTGGGAAGACCACATTGCCGCTGTTTTTGGCTCGCTGATCAGCTCCGTAGGAACACCGATCAGGTCGTAGGACCGCCAACCAGTCCGAAGTCGTCGTCGGTTACCGGTCGGATTGCGGAGACATGGCTGGATCCGCGAACATCTTGCGACGCTTGTCAGAGCCAAACCGGACGCCTCGACTGCTTCACGACGCTCTCGTGAACCAACTCGTGCGAGATCGTCCGCAACGGGCAGTAAAGACGAACGGCTGCAGCAGACCGCAGCCAAGCCACAGGGCGGGTGTACCAGGAGACCCCGCCTCGTGCGCGAACCCTGTTGGAAGGCCCCTTATCAGTACCCGGACGCGCGTCAAATCGGCGGCTGTCCCTGTCAGCCTGCGGTGTGCAAGGGCCGCTGCCGCGGAGCTTCCCCTGCCCGATCGTCGGGCGTGCGACAATGTCGGATTCCAGACGAGCTGGAACTGCGCGAACTCGTTGGTTTGACAGGTCTTTATCCGGCACGCCGCATGCATGGGAGTCTCCGAAAGCATTAAGAGCCGTTATCCATGGTTACGCCCCTCGAAAGAAAGAGCCGCTTCCGTCGTGGCAGGGAAACAGCCACTCCTGGGGTGGAGGCCGGCGCTAGAAGCCGCCGTAAGATCCGGAAGAGCCGCGCGACAGCATCACACACTTTCCTTCTGCTCTTGGGTTCGGATCACGCCGCGCCGCTGTCGATGCCGCCGACATTGAGCCCAAGACCTGGAAGGCGGCACACGCTTTTGCTGTCCTCTCAGTCGGGACCGCGGCTCAAGCATGCCTGTGAGGTTCGCATTGCTCAATGCCCGGCAATCGACGTCAACATGCCGCTGAGTTGGAAAACACTCCTAGAGGAGTAAGGATAAGTGGACCTCTTTTGTATTGGTGTGGGTGCTGGACCATCTAATTTGAGCCTTGCGTGTCAGATACAGGAAGAGATTGCGCAAGGGGCACTGTTCCTGGACCGGGAGGTCGATTTCCGAGGACATCCAGGCAGCGCTTTCGATTGCGCGGAGCTCCAGGTCGGCCACTTCCAGGATCTGGTTACTCTGGTCAATCCGCGATCAGCCTACACATTCGTAAACTACCTCCACGAGAACGGGCGTCTTTACAATTTCCTCAATGCGCAATTTCACGGGGTGCTTAGAGCCGAGTTCGCCCAATATCTCAACTGGGCGTTCCAGAAGAATCCGCTTGTCCGTGGCGGCGAGGCCGTTCGCGAAATCCGCTTTGACGGCGAGTTTCGCGTGCGGACGGACAACGCGGTCCTTGATGCAAGAAACCTCGTCATCGACATAGGCAAGCAGGCGCAAATTCCGCCTCAGTTTCATGGCTGGACTGGACCCAACCTGTTCCACTCATCTGAGTTGGCCCACATCAATCCTGAGGTGCAAAAAAAGCATGTCTGCGTTGTTGGCGGCGGACAGTCGGGAGCCGAGCTGCTACTGCACCTTGTCGGCCGGCCGAAAGAACGGCGGCCCGCGGCGATCACATGGGTCTTGACGCGCGAGATGCCTTTCGACGACCACGCGTTCACAAACGGGCTGTTCACGCCATGCTTCTCGGATCGTTTTGCTGCGATGAGCGAGGTGCATCGACAGCTGTTCCTGCGGCGTTTCGCGCTTGCCTCCGAGGGCATTTCAGAAAGCAAGTTGCGCGCGGTCTATCAGGCGCTCTACCACCACGCCTTTCTCGAGCCACACCAATGCGAGATCACATTGCGGCCAAGTTGCAACGTGTCGCGCTGCATCAATGCCGGAGCAGGGCACAGGCTCACGCTGCAACGCGGCTTGGACAACATCGGAGAAGTAACCGCCGATATCGTCATCCTGGCCACCGGGTACGAGAAACCGCTGCCGGGTTTCCTAGAACCGATCGCAGATCGCCTCGAACAGATCGGCAATGAGCTCGCCATCGGCGAGGATTTTTCGGTGTACTGGGACGGACCGCGAGACCGACGCCTTTTCGTTCAGAACGCCTGCCTTGGACAGCGCGGGCTGGCTGATCCGAACTTTGGGCTGCTGGCCTGGCGAGCGCGCCGCATCCTTGACAGCCTTCTGCGGCGCGCGCCATGCGCCAATCCCGAGCATCTAGGGTTCATCAACCGTCCCTTGACGGAGTGCTGGCCCGACCTCGGAGTCGAACAAATGGGCAGCGGGATATGATTCGTCGATATTGATGATCGGCGGTGGCATTCAGGAAAGATTTCCGCCTCTGGCGGCAAAAGCGGGACGAGCAATATTCCTACGGCGTCAGATCGCTCTGCTCGCGCTTGAGCAAGGTAGCGTCGCGCGACTCCTGCTTGGCGTGAAACAGCAAAGGGCATTCAATCACGATGCAGCTTTACGTGCTGTCGGGCTCAACGCCACGTGGATCGAGCCCAACGCCGCCGTTGGCAACCGCGACGCGAATTATGACGCCGGGCCACATGCGGCGGTGGCTGCAAGGGTACCGAGCCTCTCCCGCACTTTCGACCCCATCGCCGAAGTGCGACTACTCCAGGACGCCGAAGCCGGTCTTATCGCCAGCGGGCCAGCCAAACTCTCACCTTCCTAAACGGCAGCCGCTAAGGTGAGCCGTCGAAAGCCGACATTCAGGTTAACGTCAGCTGGCCGTGTTAGGGCTCGCTTATTCAAGGCGGTACCGGCGCTTGCCGAAGCTAAGAAGGGTTGGCATGCCCTTTGCCGTGCTTGATGTGCGGCAACACGGTGAGAGCTCCGCTGAAGCAAGCGAGAGGGAGCAATGCCCTCGAGACCGTGTCCGATTTTGACTGGAAAATATTCCGCGACAAAAGAGACGAAAGGTGTGGAATGACTTTGGACACCAAGATGGAACTGCGTATGGGGTCCCCGGCTCCTGCGCTGAAAGTGGAGAACTGGCTGCGTGGCGAGCCCCTCACGAGCCTTCGGCCCGGCAAGGTCTACCTCGTTGAATTTTGGGCGACTTGGTGCCGACCATGTGTCCACGCCATGCCCCATTTGATCGAACTGCAGGAGAAATATAAAGACAGCGGATTTGAGATTATCGGAGTCGCAGCTTGCGAAAAGGCTGCAACCGCGGACGAAGCGCGGACCAACGTGGATGCCTGGCTGACCGAGAAGTTCCCGAATCTGAATTATCGGACAGCGTTCGATTGCACTGGCGAAATGAAAAAGCTCTGGCTGGAACCCAGCTCTTCGTTCGGGATTCCCACCTCGTTCGTGGTCGACCGCGACGGCCACATCGCTTATATCGGCCACCCGGCACCTCTCGATGACGTTTTGCCGAAAGTCCTTAACGGCAGCTGGCGCAGCAGCTATGAAGCGAAAGCCGTCGATGCAAAGCGAATCTCGCGTGTGCGCGAATCGTCGCTGAGTCAGCCGATATACGCCAAACTTGGGCCGGCGATGCAGGACGAGGATTGGGCAGCGGCACTATTGGCCATCGAAGAAGGCCTCGCCGTGATGCCAGACTCTTTTGATTTTCGGCGGGTTCATGCGGATATTCTGCTTCACAAGCTGCGCGACATCAAAACCGGCTTGCCGCTTATGCGCGAATTGGTCGAGGACGCGATCAACAAAAAGTTCGAAGCGATGTCTTGGGTGGTGATGGCGCTGAACCAACTCTTCCATCCCACGATCGACAACTCCCATCTTCCGCATGATGATCGCTTTGCGATGGGCAAGGAGCTCTCCGAACAGATCCTGGAACTTAATCCTCCGCAAGGCGATGGAGACTTTAAATTCGGGTGTTACTTTCCGGTCGCTCAGTATTATTACGAGAGCGGCAACAAGGACCGGGCGATCGAGTTGATCGAGGTGGCAATCAAATCGCTGGACCATTCGGAGCCAGTGCCGGACCAAACCAAACAGCGCTACCTCACCTCGTTGCTCCAAGCCCTGGCCAACTACACGGGTGAGCCTGCCTGTCACGCGGGTCTCTGTGTGGCTCCGCAAAACAAGACTTCCGAAACTCAAAACGCTGTCACTTCCTGAGCAAGGATCGCGAAGGGCATGACAATTGGAATTGAACACCGGCAAATCCGCCCGCCCAGGCGCACTTCGCAGCAATAACGTCGATGCCGCAAAAGTGCGCGGCTTGCGGCAGGTGGAATTTCCATTGCGTTTACCTCGGGTCGAACCGCGGCGCAGGCGTTCGCGCCGCGGTGAAAGGTCTCGCATTGGTGGACGTGCTCGAGGTCGGCCACGGGACACTGTTGCGTGGGATCGGCTCGCCCAAGCCATTCCCCGCCCACGCAAGCGCCCGAACCACACATCGCAGAAAAAGAGATCGTCCTTCAAGAGGAGTACTGAAATTGGGGAAAAGCGAAATTCCTCATGAACCGGTTGGCCCTGCTGTCCACGGGGACGACGAGGCCCTTGCTTCCCCGTTCGTCAAATGCCTCCTGCGGCTCATTCGTACTCAGGATTCCTTCGGCTTATGGGAAGGCCATTCGGATGCCGAGCTGCTGGCCGAGTTCATCATCACCAAGCAACAGCAACGTGCGGTACCCTTTGGCGGCGATCCCGATCCTGACGCGCTGTGGAGGCTCGACATGTTTTACACCGCCGTAGCGCTTGCGATCGAGGAGCGCTCCGGCGTGTCGACGTCGCCGACAATAGAAATGAAACCCGTGGGGGCTTCCGGCGGTTGGGCGTTCTGTCGAGACGTCCACCGGTTCGGCTTCGAGACTTTCCGCAAACTTGCTGAGGCCGGTACGAAACTGGTCGACGATGCGACTGCAGCCATTGAAGCCTAGCCCGAGATGGAGCGCATCAAGAAACCATTGTTCCAGGAAGGATCTATGTCAGACCTAGATAGGATGAGGAAAAAAGTCTGAAAGCTCCAGTTGCGTGCAGCTATTGCCAAGATGGCATTGCAGGACCTCGTCGAGGGTCTGCCGGGCAAGTGGGCCGACATACAGGAAGTCGCCGAGAAAACCCAAGCCGTTTATGCCGAGTTGGATGTTGCCAAGAGAGAACTCGCTTCAATGAAGAATTTAGGATGATGCGCACATTCACCACCCGTGACGGCTCCATTTGGATGCCGCCGTACCTGACCTCCATCGATAGCAAATCTGCATCGGCTGCTGCCGTTGTTTCAAGGTCTGCTCGCGCGATGTCATGCATCTTCACGGCGTTGATGATGCGGGTGAAATCCTCGCCCCTGCGATGACGAGGACGACGATTTCGACGGCAAGCTCAATCGCATGATCATGGTTGTCGATGATGCCGGCCGCTGCATAGGCTGCGGAGCCTGCGGCCGCGTCTGCCCCAAGAACTGCCAGACGCATGTTCCGGCCGACGAGCTCGCAACATGATCTGGCGAAAACCAGGGGAGCGGCGTGCACTTCATCTTTTTGTCGGCTCGTGGGGCTGGTCCTGTGCAGCAATGCGTCGATGGTTTACTTCGCTTTGGATTCGCTCCGTGTGGCAGTCGTCACGACGCTGGCCTGTTCGCTGCTGCTTCAGGCCGGCTACTTCGGCCGCGTGCTCTTTCTGATCTGGCAGTCCTCTAGCCGCGCTCGTGGAACTCGCCACAGGGGCCAGCATGCCGATGGTTACAGGAAAGCTCGGGTACCAGTCGTCTGACTCTGATCAACTGCGGAATGCAATTTTCAGCTGTGTCCCGGCTTGGTCGAATGCCCAGCATGTGCTGCTGCTTTGATGCGCGGATGACAGGATCAGTGCTCAGACCCACACCAATTTTGGTCACCCTCTGATGACTGAGCTGATCGTATAGGGAATCTGTGTTCGGCT
Organism: Mesorhizobium sp. M7A.F.Ca.US.010.02.1.1; assembly: GCF_004023085.1. NCBI lineage: Bacteria > Pseudomonadati > Pseudomonadota > Alphaproteobacteria > Hyphomicrobiales > Phyllobacteriaceae > Mesorhizobium > Mesorhizobium sp. M7A.F.Ca.US.010.02.1.1. Next base: position 25,344 of record NZ_RZRV01000033.1, read on the forward strand.
AACACGCGACCATACCCCTGGGCTGACCGGTGCGTAGCAGGTTCAGGTACTTTTTTGCTGGAGATAGCATGCTGGAAAAATTCGAACGTTATCCGCTCACCTTTGGACCCACGCCGATCGAGAGGCTCGACCGCCTCGGCAAGCATCTGGGCGACAAGGTGGAAATCTACGTCAAACGCGAGGACTGCAACTCCGGTCTCGCGTTCGGCGGAAACAAGCTGCGCAAGCTCGAATACATTGTGCCCGACGCGATCGCGTCAGATGCCGATACGCTCGTCACAATCGGTGGCGTGCAGTCCAACCATACGCGCATGGTCGCTGCGGTCGCCGCCAAGATCGGCATGAAATGCCTCCTGGTCCAGGAGAGCTGGGTCCCACATGATGATGCTGTCTACGACCGGGTCGGCAATATCCTCTTGAGCCGCATCATGGGGGCAGAGGTGCGCCTGGTTGACGAGGGCTTTGACATCGGCATCCGCCGCAGCTGGGAAAAGGCACTTTATGAAGTCAAGGCAAGGGGCGGCAGGCCATATGCGATACCTGCCGGCGCCTCTGTCCACAAATACGGCGGCCTGGGCTATGTGGGGTTCGCTGAGGAGGTGCGTGCCCAGGAAGAGCAGCTTGGGTTTGCCTTCGACTATATCGTCGTCTGTACGGTGACTGGTTCAACCCACGGCGGCATGCTCGTCGGGTTCGCCAAGGATGGTCGACAGCGCAACGTGATCGGTATCGATGCCTCCGCCATGCCCGCCAAGACCAAGGCGCAGGTGCTTGGCATCGCCCAAAATACAGCGAAGCTCGTCCACCTCGGAGCGGAAATTGTCGAGGCAGACGTGGTGTTGTTCATGGACTACGCGTACCCGGGTTATGGCGTTCCATCGGAGGAAACCAAAGAGGCAATCCGTTTGTGCGCGCGGCTCGAGGGCATGATTACGGACCCCGTTTACGAGGGCAAATCGATGCAAGGGATGATCGACCTCGTCCAGAGGGGCTTCTTTCCACAGGGATCGAGGGTCCTCTACGCACATCTAGGCGGCGCACCGGCGATCAACGGGTACGGCTACACCTTTCGCAACGGCTGACGTTCGGCAGTCTGCGATTCCGCGGTCGCGCTCGAACGTGGGTAGGTAGCGTCGTTCGAGCGCTTGGCTGGAGAAGTGGAGGCAGCGACGGGCATCCACTAATTGGTACCATTACGTGCTGTCGGTGCTCAACGCCACGCGCATTGAGCGCATGCCGCCGTTGGCAACCGCGAGGCGAATTTTGACTCCGGGGCAAGAATCCACACGCGGCGGTGGCGGCACGAGGACCAAGCCGGCGAGTTCGCGCTTTCGAACTGGCGCCAAACTGCCACTGCTCGAGGGCCGAGGCCAGTCTAATCACAGGCGAGCCGTCCAAGCTCTCAAGAGTGATAGGGCGAAACCCGACAGCGGCAGAAGACATGTCGGGTTCACGACAATCGGCCGCATTTGGCCTCGTGGAGAATTTCAAAGCATTTCCCGCCGCTTACCGGAGCTGAGGGAATTGGCACCTCCGTTGCAGCTTGATGTGCGGCAACACGGTGAGAGCTTCGCTGAAGCAAGCCAGAGGGAGCGATGCCCTCGAGACCGTGTCCGATTTTGACTGGAAAATATTCCGCGACAAAAGAGACGAAAGGTGTGGAATGACTTTGGACACCAAGATGGAACTGCGTATGGGGTCCCCGGCTCCTGCGATCAAAGTGGAGAACTGGCTGCGTGGCGAGCCCCTCACGAACTTTCGGCCCGGCAAGGTCTACCTCGTTGAGTTTTGGGCGACTTGGTGCGGACCATGTGTCGACGCCATGCCCCATTTGATCGAACTGCAGGAGAAATATGAAGGCAGCGGATTTGAGGCGGTCGGAGTTGCCGCCTGCGAACAGGGTCCTACCGCAGACGAGGCGCGGACCAACGTGGATGCCTGGCTGACCGAGGAGTTCCCGAATCTGAATTATCGTATCGGGTTCGATTACATTGGCGAAATGAACAAGCTCTGGATGGATCCCAGCTCTTCGATTGGGATTCCCACCTCGTTCGTGGTCGACCGCGACGGCCACATCGCTTTTATCGGCCACCCGGCGGAACTCGATGACGTTTTGCCGAAAGTCCTTAACGGCAGCTGGCGCAGCAGCTATGAAGCGAAAGCCGCCGATGCAAAGCGCATCGCGCATAACCAACTTGCAGCGCGCGAAATGTCGCTTACCGGGCCGATATACGCCAAACTTGAGCCGGCGATGCAGGCCGAGGATTGGACGGCGGCGCTCTTGGCCATCGAAGAAGGCCTCGCCTTGATGCCAGACTCTTGTGAGTTCCGGCAGATTCATGCGGATCTTCTGCTTCACAAGCTGCGCGACATCAAGACCGGCATGCCGGTCATGCGAGAATTGGTCGAGGACGCGATCGACAAAACGTCCGACGCGGTGTCGTGGATGGCCTTGGCCCTCAACCAACTCTTCGATCCCACGATGGACAATTCCCATCTTCCGCGCGCGGAGCGCTTTGCGATGGGCAACGAGCTCTCGGAACAGATACTGGCACTCAATCCCCCGAACGGCGATGGCCCGTTTAAATACCTCCGGTACCTCCCGGTAGCTCAGTATTATTACGAGAGCGGCAACAAAGATCGCGCAATCGAGTTGATCGAGGTGGCACTGAAATCGGTGGACCGGCTGGGGCCAATTCCGGACCACACCAAACAGTACTATCTTACCCCATTGCTCGAAGCACTGGCCAACTACACGGGTGAGCCTGCCTGTCACGCGGATCTTTGTGTGGCTCCGCAAAAGAAGGCACCCGAAACTCAAAACGAAGTCACTTCCTGAGCAAGAATCGCGAAGGGACTGACAATTGGAATTGAACACTGGCCAATCCGCCCATCGAAGCTCTCTTCGCAGCAAGTATGTCGATGCAGCAGGGCGGCGGCTTGCGGAAGGTTGGATTTCAATTGCGTTGACCACCGGTCGGATCGCGGCGCAGACGATGTGCGCCGCGAATTCGCGCCGCAGGTCTCGCACTCGTGGACATGTCGAGGTCGGCCACGGGGCACTCTTGGGGTTGGCCCGCCCAAGCCATTCGTCGGCCACGCAAGCGGACCCGGAGTGGGCATCGCAGGAAAAGGAAATCGTACCTCGAAGACGAAGACTGAAATGACGAACAACGAAATTCCTCCGGTTGGCCCTGCTGTCAACAATGACGACGAGGCCCTTGCTTCCCCGTTCGTCAAATGCCTCCTGCGGCTCATTCGTACTCAGGATTCCTTCGGCTTATGGGAAGGCCATTCGGATGCCGAGCTGCTGGCCGAGTTCATCATCACCAAGCAACAGCAACGTGCGGTACCCTTTGGCGGCGATCCCGATCCTGACGCGCTGTGGAGGCTCGACATGTTTACACCGCCGTAGCGCTTGCGATCGAGGAGCGCTCCGGCGTGTCGACGTCGCCAATAATTGGAATGAAGCCCCTGCGGGCTTCCAGCGGTTGGGCGTTCTGTCGAGACGTCCACCGGTTCGGCTTCGAGACTTTCCGCAAACTTGCTGAGGCCGGTACGAAACTGGTCGACGATGCGACTGCAGCCATTGAAGCCTAGCCCGAGATGGAGCGCATCAACAAAACCATTGTTCCAGGAAGGATCTATGTCAGACCTAGATAAGATGAGGAAGAAAGTCCGAAAGCTCCAGTTGCGTGCAGCTATTGCCAAGATGGCATTGCAGGACCTTGTCGAGGGTCTGCCGGGCAAGTGGGCCGACATACAGGAAGTCGCCGAGAAAACCCAAGCCGTTTATGCCGAGTTGGATGTTGCCAAGAGAGAACTCGCTTCAATGAAGAATTTAGGATGATGCGCACATTCACCACCCGTGACGGCTCCATTTGGATGCCGTCGTACCTGACCTCCATCGATAGCAAGACCTGCATCGGCTGCTGCCGTTGTTTCAAGGTCTGCTCGCGCGATGTCATGCATCTTCACGGCGTTGATGATGCGGGTGAAATCCTCGGCCCCTGCGATGACGAGGACGACGATTTCGACGGCAAGCTCAATCGCATGATCATGGTTGTCGATGATGCCGGCCGCTGCATAGGCTGCGGAGCCTGCGGCCGCGTCTGCCCCAAGAACTGCCAGACGCATGTT
>NZ_RZRV01000033.1:29582-61914 GCF_004023085.1 Mesorhizobium sp. M7A.F.Ca.US.010.02.1.1
GCGATGACGAGGACGACGATTTCGACGGCAAGCTCAATCGCATGATCATGGTTGTCGATGATGCCGGCCGCTGCATAGGCTGCGGAGCCTGCGGCCGCGTCTGCCCCAAGAACTGCCAGACGCATGTTGCGGCCGACGAGCTCGCAACATGATCTGGCGAAAACCAGGAGAACGGCGTTGCACTTCATCTTTTTGTCGGCTCGTGGGGCTGGTCCTGTGCAGCAATGCGTCGATGGTTTACTTCGCTTTGGATTCGATCCGTGTGGCAGTCGTCACGACGCTGGCCTGTTCGCTGCTGCTTCAGGCCTGCTATTTCGGCTGCGTGCTCTTTTTCGCGGACGTCGATGATCTGTAGAACTGTTCATTCGCTCCGCAGAGGGCCGGCGAATCCAATCTCTTCCTAAGCCCGTTGGCCGTAATCGAAAGACACGGGGCCGGCGAGTTCGTGCTCAGCTGCCACTGTGCTAGCAAGGGAACGGAATCCAATCCCGGAGCAGATGGCCAGAGTTGAGCGAAGACTGCGGTCGGAGCTCCTGCGCTTCCGGGTCTCCAAGGGGACGACTTTGCGAACCGAAGGGACTTTGAACCGTTGACGTGGCCAGCGTGCGGTAGGTTGGGCCAGCGACAGGGATCCCGGCCGGCCGGGAAGCACCGCCCTCTCAATGTGCGTTGACTTCGCTTCCTTTGGCGAAATGTGGGTAACGGCGAGGGCCGCACTCTTCCCGGGCCGTCGACATTCCCGCCCTTTTGGTGCGTGCGCCGTTAGGCGCGACAATTCGGTGCCCGCGTGTAACTGCGCGCATTCGCCGAAGCTTAGACGTGGTGCATTCCCGCTCGCCCGTTTGGCGGACAGTTCCGGCCGTGCTGGTTTTGCCGCCTAACGCCCGCCGCTCGTCACTGCCACACCCCTCTCCGGCAACGGCTCGGCGCATCGCGCAAGCCGGTTTAGCGATCAGGCCAGGCCCTTCGCGAGTTCCAACGCCTGCCGTTCGAAGAGGCGGCGGTAAATGCCACCATCGAGATTGATCAGGGCGGCATGATCGCCGTCCTCCATGATGCGGCCACGGTCGAAGACGAGCAGCCGATCGAGCGAGCGGACCGTCGACAGCCGGTGTGCGATGACGAGTGTGGTTCGGCCCACCATCAACCGATCCACCGCTTGTTGAATGAGCACCTCGGATTCCGAATCGAGGCTCGATGTGGCCTCGTCCAGAATAAGGATCGGCGCGTTCGCGAGGAAGGCGCGCGCGATCGCCACGCGCTGGCGCTCGCCGCCGGAGAGCTTCAAACCCCTTTCGCCGACCAATGTCCCATAGCCCTTCGGCAGGGGCGCGATGAATTCGTGGGCACTTGCCAGTCGTGCCGCTTGCTCGATCTCGGCCTGGCTCGCGCCAGGCCGGCCATAGGCGATGTTCTCGGCAAGCGACCTGTGAAACAGGATCGGCTCCTGCTGCACGATCGCGATCTGCGAACGAAGGGACTCTTGGGTCACCTCCGAGACGTCCTGACCGTCTATCAGGATCCGGCCGCCGCTCAGGTCGTAGAGTCTCTGGATCAGCTTCACGAATGTTGTCTTGCCGGAACCGGAGGGTCCAACCAACCCAACCCTTTCGCCAGCTTCAATCGACAGCGAACATTCGCTATAGAGCGGCAGGGGATGGTTGGCGTAGCGGAAGTGGACGTTCTCGAAATCGATACGGCCGTTCGTGATCCGGATCGGCTTGGCCTCTGGACGATCGGCAACATCCACCTGCTGATTGTGGATGGCCACCAGTTCTTCCATATCATTAACCGAGTGCTGCACGTTGCGGACATGCATGCCGGCATCACGCAGATAGCCCTGCAGGACGATGAAGGACGTGAGAACATATGCTATCTCGCCCGGCGTTGCCTGTCCATGCGACCACAGAAGCAGGGCATATCCGACCACCGCCACCCTGAGCGCAACCAAAGTTACGCCTTGGGTTGAGCCGATGATCGTTCCGCGCACCCAGCTCCGGCGCGCGCGGTGCCGCCATTTCGTCATGATATTTGCAAGCCGCTCGTCTTCGCGAACCTCTGCGCCGAAGCCCTTGACCACAGCGTTGCAACTGACCGCGTCCGCAAGCGCGCCGCTGAGCCTTGTGTCCCATCGGTTGGCAAGGCTCGCCGCTGGCGCGACATAGCCGAGCGACAGCGAAATCGAAAACGCAAGGTAGACGAGAGAGCCGCAAGCAAAGATCACGCCCATGACCGGCCAGTGCCAGCCGAGCAGCACCGTCGAGCCGATCAAGATGACAAACGACGGGAGCAGCGTGACGAGTATCGTGCTGTTGAGGAGGTCGAGCGCCCACATGCCGCGCGTTATCTTGCGCACTGTCGAGCCGGCGAAGCTGTTTGCATGCCAGTCTGTCGAAAAGCGCTGCACATGATGGAACGCTTCGGTCGCGACGTCGGAAATCATTTTCAACACCAGGTCGCTCAGGCCAATGAAGGCGACGTGGCGCATGGCAATGCCACCGAGTGCCAATGCAATCGGTACAGAGAATGCTGCAACAGCTGAATCCGAAGCTGGTGCTGCCGCATTAGCAGCACGAGAAACAGCGTCGATGAGTCGGCCAGAATAGAGCGGCATCAACACGTCAGCCAGCGTGGAGGCGAGCATCGCGGTCATGATGATCGCGAGCCGGGCCGGCTGCCTGTTCCAGAGGCGAACAGTGAAGGCGAAAACGTCGCGACAAGTGGCGCCGCGCCCATGGACGGGGAAACGTCTCATAGTTTCCAAGCGGGCGCATCAACACGCTCGGTCCCAAAGACGATAAAAGACAAAACTGGAATTTCGACCTCCCCCATAACAGCATCAATTTTGGCGGGCAGCTCTTGCCGCCTCACGACGGTGAGTTCAAAAGTCGTGCCAACTGAGCGGGAACATCCGAAGGACAAATTCAGCAGGTTACCGAGCCTGGAGAAAGTCAGCCGCCATCCAGTCGATACGATTGCTACGGCTGCTCAACTCGGGAGATTGGAAAAGAAGGTCGATGTATCGATTGAATTTTGAGCTTGTTCTTGCCTCGATCAAATAAGTACAGTTGCAATGCAGCTTTCTCAGGCCCGGCACTTAGGTGCTGATTTCAAAAGCGCGCCGCGAATACTTTCCTGCCCATATTCCGTCAATCGAATGCTCGACTGTCGGATTGTGCGCTCCCCGACACAGTGCTGTCGGTTCGCCTCCTGGGTACCTCCCCCGTCGATTGACGACCTGAAGGAGAAGCTTCGCTCGCAAGCTGGCACGACTCTTGAGGGTACTCCAGGTGGCGGAAGGAACTCCGGCTCGAGTCCCGTTGACTTCGGATGTTGCGAGGCTGGGTTGGAGCAAACTGTGCACCAATGAGAACGCAATGAAGGAGACATCATGGAACTCCGGCGGATTGCGGTGGAGTTAGACCTATTCCTCAAGATGACTGATGATGTCGCTCAATCCGAACAGTTGTTCGAACTGTTGTCTGCGTTTGCGCTGAATTTCGATTGCCCGTGGATTGCCTATGGGCCGCTCGCATCAGAGAGGGCTTTCAAGCCGAACCGGGAGGGTTCTGTGGTGATGTGGAATTATCCTGCTGAATGGCAGGAGCGCTACTCGAGAATGGGCTATGCCAAAATAGACCCCCTCATCAAGAAAGGTCGAAAGGAGGCGGGACCCTTTCGATGGAGCGAGGTGTATACTGATGAAAACATAACTGAAGATGGACGCCGCGTCTTGGACGAAGCAGCAACATTCGGCTTGAGGTCAGGCGTTACCGTCCCATTACATGGCCCTGGTGGCAGCTTTAGGTTTGTGAGTTTTGCTCAATCCTCGGACTGCGAATTGCAGAATAGAGCGATCACCTACCTGCAAATGGCCGCGCTGCGGTTTCATCGGATGGTTACGAAGTTCGACACTACGACTGCGTCGGAACGAGCTCATAACCTGTCTCCGAGAGAAATAGAGTGCATTGATTTGGTGTCACAAGGAAAATCATCTTGGGAAATAGGAACTATTTTAGGCAGATCACGAAATACGATAGATTTCCATTTAAAAAATGTAATGCGGAAGTTGGATGCGACCAGCAGAACGGTAGCTGTTGTAAAAGCTTTGAACCTTGGGATTATCCAACCGCCGTAGGTGCGCAGCTAGTTCTCCGCCCGTAGTAGCGCGCGTGATAGCCGAGACGCTCCGGCGTGCGCTCGCTCTTCGAAGCACCCAGCGCCTCGTCCATCTCGGCCTCGAGCACCTCCTGCATCACGGCGCGAATCACCTCGTGCAATCCATCCGGCTTCGAAAGCAAAATGTCGTTGACGCTGCTACGGCGGATTTATCTTCAGGCTTGGTCCTGGTGGCGATGCTGAGTTCGCTTCGCTGAGATTGGGCGGTCATGACAGGGTGGTGTTCAATGTCACCGATTCCTGGAAGAAATTACCATCCGTATTAAGCGACTGACGATGAGTGATGTGTGTCCAAAATCTGACAGCTGTCAGAAAACATTTCGGGTTCAATACAGCGGAGCGTCTTAGCCCTGTCGGGCTTTTCGAAGCCTATCTCGCAGTAACTGCGCGCCAGGCGCACTAGCTCGGCCTTTGCTGGTCGATGTGCGGCAATATAGTGTGAGGGCTGACCCGCATGAGAACACGGAACTCGCTCGATGAAGGATGATCGACGGCATCCAGAAAGCTTCTCTCCGGCGGGTTCGAGGGTGCTGCGCGCGCATCTCGGCGACGGGCCAGCGACCAACGGTTGAGGCTACATCTCCGGAGCGAGTGATGCCTCGAAAGATGCAATGCTGTCTCTGGTCCGACGCGCTGGAAGTTTGTGAAGGGTCGGCCCGGCAAATCGGTGAACCGGGCGGCTTAGGCTGCCAAAAAGGGTAGATGTCTGCGTTGCCTCGGTAGATCAGCAGGCGGTATCAGAAAGCCAAAGGCACACGCACACCATCGTGGCGCTTCGCAGGAAGTAGATGGGAGTAATCACCAGTGATTTTACCGGAACTTCGCTCAGCAAACACAGCCGGCAGGGTTTTGGAGATAACGACGACCACGGGATGCGTCGTAGGATGTTCATATTGTCCCCAGGACAAGTTCGCGGTCCGGCAAAGAAAAGTGTCTCATGCGAGTCATCTGGATCTTGAAGATTTCAAGCGGTGTCTGGCCCGCGTACCGACTTCCGTCGACATTGGTTTTGCGGGATACTCCGAACCTTGGCTCAATCCGGACTGTACCGAAATGGTGGAGCACGCCTTCGCCAAAGGCCATGGCATCAGGATTTTTACGACGCTGGTGGGAATGAACGGGCAGGACCTGCAGCGATTGCAAGCCTTGCGCTTGGGCGTATTCGTGGTCCATGTTTTCGATGACGGCACCTACATGAACAGCCGCCTGGTCGGAGACAAGTATCGCGATCTGGTTCGTCAACTCGTCGACGCGGACATCCCCTTGATCCGATTCGTGGCCTTGGGCGAGCCCCACCCAGATATAGCCGACATTATTCCTACCGAAGCCCTGATAAAAGCGCGGCCGGTGAGCAGTAGGGGTGGAAGCGTCGACCCTAAGATCGTTGCACCACGTCAGCCAGTGGTCGGAGCCCTAACCTGCGTGGACGCACGACAGTATCGGAATGTTCTTCTTCCAAACGGCGACGTTACCCTGTGCTCTATGGATTTTGAACGGCGTCACGTATTGGGCAACCTTCTATATGAGGGTTACTCCGCTCTGTTTGAAAAGCCAGTTTTTCGCGAAATCGTCGACCGCATGAATGGAGCAGATGGTTTTCTGCTTTGCAGGATGTGTGAATTCGCCGACCCAAACGACCGGACCTGAGTGCATGCCGGCCGAGAGGGCGTGCCTGGCAGTGCGGATGGCCCCACGACAGATGCACCTGCCCGCGACGCCATCGTGTTTTCACGTTACGCCAGTATGTTCCTGTAGGCGCGGCAGTGGGCCTCGAGCATTTCGGAGACGAGCTCATCGAAAGGTCTTCGCCTTCCAACCGAGCTTGTCGGCCTGCCTAGCTTGAGGTAACGCCGATCACAGGTCAACCATCGGTCGGATGGAAACAGTGTTAGTCGATCCCGATCAGAGCTTGATTGCTTACTCACGGCTCACCTCGTCAACGCCTTCACCCTCCCGGACGATCTCCTTTTCGACTCGCCTGAAGGCAGCAGCCCAGCTGCGGCCGGGGATGGTTGCCGTCGCGGTAGTGGACGTTCTCGAAACCGATGCGGCCCTTCGCCAGCGCGTCTCCCGGTTGCTTCCGCCTGGCCTACGAACGGGCTTTCCGTCAAGGGGGTCCACGGCGGCCCCGCCCTCTTGATCCGGCGGCTCGGGCCAGTCATCGCGCAAGAGATCGGAATCCGCATTCTTCTCAAAGAGAGCGTGGCTTTCGCTGTGTCATCGGTCATCAAATAGTTTCTTGAATCAGGTTGGTGTCCGCAGCCCGAGGTTGAACGGCGAATATTGATGACCGCCGCGAAGCCGCTCGCTCGCTACGGCGCTATTGAGGAGCGCGCTCGCGAGCGGCTTCGCTACCGCCGAGCGACACAACCTCTGGCGACGCGACCCTGCTGATCTCCTTGGACTCATTCATTTGTCCGGAGCGCTATGGGCAGCGAAGGGTGGGTACGTCAACTACCTGATGCCATAGTAGCGATGCTTTCGCGGAAGCTTTAGAAGCCATCCTGTTGCAGCACATTCGAAAGCATCCGAATGGAGGGCAACGCAACCCAACAATATTTGATGAGGATGCCGGCATCACCAGACCAAACCCAGACCAAACAAAGCTGCCTCCGGCATTCTGCTTCAACGTTAAGCGACGAACATCTGCCGCAAACCACTAGCCATTAAACAGCTCTCTTCTTTGAAAGACTATGTGCAGAGGACTTGATATGGACACCGACGCTTTCACGGCTCATGAATCTAACGTTCGTCGTTATTGCCGGGCGTTCCCCACCGTCTTTACGAAGGCCCTTGGGGCGACGATCTGGGACGAGACGGGTAAGCCCTTTATCGATTTCCTGGTGGGTTCCGGCGCACTCAACTACGGGCACAACAATCCGGATATTATGGCGCCAGCGATTGAATATCTCGTCGGTGAGAACATTCTTCTGTCGCTTGATATGCATACGGCGGCAAAGCGTGACTTCATTGAAGGGTTCGTCGATTGGATCCTGAAACCCAGAGGCCTTTCGTACAAGATTCAGTTTCCCGGGCCGACCGGCACGAACGCCAACGAAGCGGCGCTGGCGCTGGCGCGAAAATACACCGGCCGCTCGAGCGTCATGGCCTTTACGAATGCGTTCCACGGCATGTCGCTCGGCTCTCTAGCGGTGTCGGGCTCGGCCTCAACCAGGGAACTGGGAGGCGTCGCTCGCCACGATGTGATCCGTGTTCCCTATGACGGCTATCCGAGCCAAGCTTTCGATTCCGCCAGTTACATCGACAGCGTTTTGAGCGACCCGGGGAGCGGCATAGAAAAGCCTGCCGCAATCATTCTGGAGACCATCCAGGCCGAAGGCGGCATGAACGCCGCATCCGCAGCTTGGCTCACGGAAATTCAGCGCATTTGCCGTACGCACGGCATTGTTTTTATCGTCGACGATATTCAGGCGGGTGCGGGCCGAACTGGCGATTTCTTCTCATTCGAGTCCGCGAAAATCGAACCGGATATTGTGTGTCTTTCCAAGTCCCTAAGCGGTTCAGGTAGTCCGTTGTCCATCGTTCTGATTCGACCCGACTTGGACATATGGAAGCCCGGAGAACATAGCGGGACCTTCAGAGGCAACAATTTCGCCTTCGTGACGGCAGGAGCCATGTGCAAGATGTGGTCGGATAGGAAATTTACTGCAGGTGTCGAGCGGACAGCCGTCAGGCTGCAAACGCACCTCGATCGCCTGGTTGCGAAATTTCCAAGATACATCGAACAGAAGCGCGGCCGCGGTCTGATGGCCGGCCTGAAATGCCGTTCACCGGCAGTTGTCGGCCGCGTGCACGATGTCGCATTCGAAAATGGCCTTCTTATCGAATCCTCGGGGCCAAATCGCGACGTTATCAAAGTCCTCCCACCGATAACCATCACCGATGCCGAACTCGATCGTGGCATCACCATCCTTGAACACGCACTACAGGAGCAAGACAATGCCTAGTCAGATATCTCAAGTGCCAGCCATCTCGCCGGTTTCGATCAAAGAACGGACCGGGTCGATCAACACGGCGGAGATCATCTCGGTCCTGAAAGGTGAGCTCACCGCTCTGCACATCAAGCAAGCTTTCAGCACCGAAGTAGCCGAGGAGATCACTACGAACTTTATTGGAAGCTCTGGTCTCAGAGAGCGTAAAGATGGTGTGCCCGGACAATATGTCGGCGCATCTCACTACAGGAAGGATGCAGCCACCTATTTCGCAGACGCCGAAAACGCGCGGCCGTACGTCGATGCCCTTTTTAAGAATTTGGTTGACCCGGTTCGAGCAGTATTCAGGGCGTTGAAGCGAGAGCTTCACAACCAGGGAATCGAATTGCGGCTAGCCCGTTCCGAACACGGCCAGGCCAATGTTTGTCGCGGCCTCAGTTGGTCGGGCACAGGCACATTTTCCTTGGATCCCCACGACGACGTCGCTCAAGTCTTACGTGCTGGCGATGATTACGAGCTTTCTGCGGTGGCGCACAATACGGTCGCAGCGCTCAACCTCTATCCCAGCATGCCTGAGGAAGGCGGCAATCTGAAGCTCTGGAGCCACAAGCCGACGGTTGCGGACCGGATATCGCAAGGTGTGGAGACCACTGGATATCCCTATTCGGCAGCCTATCTGGAAGCCGTCCCTTGCCGCGAGTTCGAGCTCAAAACCGGGGATATCGCCCTAATCGATGGCGGCTTCGTTCACGGGGTTACCGGTCAATTAGGCGACGGAAAGCGTCGCCTAGTGCTGAATTGCTTTTTCGGATTTGCGCGGCCTGATCTTGTTCTCTGGTGGACGTGACGTTGGACCTCGCAGCGATCGACTGGCTTGGGCCGTGAGTTGGCGTGGCCAGGCGTGTGACTGCTCATGCTGCCGTCATACAAGCCGAACCTCGAACCGATTGAAATGGCCTTCGCCAGACAGTTTGGGCTGATGCCTTTGCAGGCTACAATTCAGGACTCGCCCTATGAAGAAGCAGTTTACTCCTACAAACGATGTAAGCCTCGCGATCTTTGATCGTCTTGAGTCTGAGGTGCGGAGCTACGTCCGTGCGTTCCCAGTTCTGTTCGATCGAGGCGTCGGCACTGCCCTCATAGCTACAGACGGTCGGGAATACATCGACTTCTTGGGAGGCGCGGGAGCCTTGAATTACGGGCACAACAACCCAGCCTTCACGCGGGCGTTGTTGGACTACATTGCGCGCGACGGAATTGTGCACGGGCTCGACCTTGCTACGACCGCCAAGAAGGCCTTCATCGAAGCTTTTGAGCAGTTTATTTTGAAGCCCCGCGGTCTGTCTTATAAATTGCAATTTACTGGCCCCACAGGTACGAACGCGGTCGAGGCGGCTCTGAAGCTAGCTCGCCAAGTGACCGGCAGGTCAAACATCGTTTCGTTTACGAACTCGTTTCACGGAGTCAGCGCTGGGGCGTTGGCGGCAACCGGAAACACGAAGTTCCGAGATGCTGTCGGCTTTCCCCTCGCGCACGTGACATCGTTGCCGTACGAGGGCTATCTCGGCGCTTCAGACACGATCGAGTATTTCGAGAAGCTTCTCGATGATCCTAGCAGTGGTCTCGGCAAACCCGCTGCGGTGATCCTAGAAGCAGTGCAGGGCGAAGGCGGTGTCAATGCTGCTACCGTTGAATGGCTGCAACGGCTGCGTGATCTGACCTCTCGGCACGAGATCCTGATGATCCTCGATGATATTCAGGCTGGTGTCGGTCGCACAGGGAAATTCTTCAGTTTCGAGGCGGCTGAGATCGTGCCGGACATCGTTACCCTGTCAAAGTCGTTGTCTGCAATTGGAACGCCTATGGCCCTTGTCCTCATGAAGCCTGAACTTGATGTCTGGACGCCGGGTGCGCACACCGGCACGTTCAGGGGCAACAACTATGCTTTCGTCACTGCTCGTGCGGCCCTTGAGACTTACTGGTCCGACTCCAAGTTTGAAGATGAGATTGCTCGCAAATCAGCCATCTTGGCTCAAGAACTCAAGTCGATCGCAGACGACTTCCCCAGCCTTGCTCTGAATGTCCGAGGCCGCGGCTTGATGTATGGACTCGTATCACCAAAGCACCACTCATTGCCGGGGCTCATTTCCCGGGAAGCTTTTCGTCGCGGCTTGGTGATCGAGATCGCTGGCTCGTATGGTGAGGTGCTCAAGTTCATGACAGCCCTTACCATAACCGAGGCTGAACTGCGCCGTGGTCTGTCGATCGTACGCGACAGCATTGGCGCGGTGCAGGACAGCATTTCAGCGGAGTAGGCATTCACTCAGTCCCCCCTACCCAGTCTGGGCTTATCAAGCAAAGGAAATTCCGCTTTAGACGTATGCGATTGTATGGAGACGGACAGCAAAAATGGACACTCGGAGAGCTCAAACAATGGACACCGACCGCTTGACGTGATCGAACGACAGTACGGCATGTGCAAATCAATACACACTTCTTGCTCGTTGCAAGATGAAGGACGACGTCCAGGGCCGGTGAAACCGGTATTCTAATATATTATATAAGTAAGATGGTAATATTGCTGGTTTATCACGAGCGAAGACGAACGGTACACAACACATTAGAAATTAACTTGTATAAGAGGTCCGGTATTTCTTATCCTTTCTGATGAAAAATAGAACGGATTTTGTGCGACGTCGAAGTTTGGCGAGACGAGTGTAAGGCGCGTTCGCGAACCTTACACCGTTACGTTCTGAAGGAGTTGAGATCGTGAGTGATATGACAGCCCGAGACGATGAGATAAGCCTAGCCGAACGCGTAACGCAGCATTTGAAACCGCATTTATGGGCAAAGGCCAACCGGCTCCTTATCCGTAAAGCAATCAGCGAATTTGCACACGAGTTGCTAATTGCTCCTCGACTCCAGCGAATGGAAGGCGACTGGGGGAAGTATGTGCTGGAAAGCGAGACCCCTGGGTTGGAGTATTGGTTCCAGGCTCGGCGCCTCCTGCTAGATCACTGGCAAGTGGACGCCGGCTCTCTGGAGAAAAGGATTGAGGGCAGGCCGGCCCCCCTGGATGCGCTTGATTTTGTTATTGAGTTCAGCCGCCATCTTGGCATAAAGGAAGAGATGATGCCGGTTTACCTGCAGGAGATCAGCAGCACGCTGTATGGCAGCGCGTACAAGCAGGCCAAAACAGAGATATCCGCCGCAGAACTGGCTTTTGCCGATTACCAGATCGTTGAGGCTGGCATGACGGAGGGCCACCCGACCTTTATCGCGAATAACGGTCGCATTGGCTTTGACGCGCTCGACTATAGTCGCTATGCGCCGGAGGTGGGCAGTTCGATAAGACTCATATGGCTGGCCGTCCATAAAGAAATGGCAACGTTTAAGTCCATTTCAACGCTCGACTACGACCTTCTCATGCACGAGGAACTCGGTCGACAGGCGCTGGAACAGTTCGACGCAGCGTTGCGTCAAAAGGGACTAAACTCGACCGATTACATCTATATGCCAGCGCATCCTTGGCAATGGTTCAATCGGCTCTCAACTATCTTCGCGGCGGATATCGCCAACCGGCACATTGTCTGCCTAGGCCAGGGGAAGGACATATATCATGCCCAGCAATCGATCCGCACACTTTTCAATATAAGCGATCCGCATAAACGGTACGTGAAAACGGCGCTGTCGATACTTAACATGGGGTTTATGCGCGGCTTGTCACCGACACACATGCTGGCGACGCCCGCCATCAACGAATGGTTGAAGAATTTGCTCGACAGTGACTCCTATTTAGCCGCCAACGGCTTCAGCATCCTTCGCGAGGTCGCGACGATTGGCTATCGCAATCGTTGTTTCAACACCGCCCTCAAGAAGGACTCCCCTTACAAGCAGATGCTTTCTGCGCTGTGGAGGGAAAGCCCCCTTCGGCAGTTGAAAGAAGGGGAACGTCTGATGACAATGGCGTCGCTGCTTCATGTCGATTACAATGGTGAAGCACTCGTGACAGCCCTCATCAATGCCTCGGGGTTAGACGCCGCCGCTTGGCTACGCCGCTATTTTGAATCTTATCTGGCGCCGCTTCTCCACTGCTTTTATGCTTACGATCTAGCGTTTATGGCACATGGAGAAAATATAATTCTAGTTATGAAAGATCACGCTCCGACGCGAGTTATCATGAAAGACATTGGCGAGGAGCTTCGTATTCTAGGCGGAGATCTCAACGTGCCGGAGGAGATTAAGAGGATCTGCATTCAAGTAAATCGCGACATGAAGCACGACTTCATTTTCACCGACGTTTTCGACTGCTTCTTTCGTTACTTGGCTGTAACACTCGAAGAACATCTTGATTTTCCGTCGACACACTTCTGGCAGCTCGTAAGCGAGTCCATCCTTGGCTACCAGACGAAACATCCGGAATATGACGAAAAATACAGGCAGCATGACCTATTCGCTCCAGAATTTCTGCGACGATGTATGAATCGACTGCAGATACAAAAAAACCAGCAAATGGTGGACTTCGGTGATCCGGGAGAATACCTGCACACCGTCGGCACGCTGAAGAACCCACTGGCGGGCATTCGCAAAGTGACCAGTGCAGGTTAAGCTTGAAGGAGGCGCGTATTTTAAATGAACAATGTAGTTAGCCGGTTTTGGGCCAATACCATACCCCCCCCTTGGGGTAAGCAACCCCTTGCGTAAACGCCGCCGCAGCATGTTGCGCGTATCAGGCGCCCGCTCACCAGCGCGTCGCCTGCTTCCATTCTGAAAGGAGGCGCCTAATTTTTTTATCGCCTTCGGGCCGGCTTTCCAGGTGCCGTCAACACTGACACGGTTAGGCGCCCAAAGCTTGATTTGTGTAGACCTCGCTACCTTAAGCATAAACCTCGTCGAACGCCTTCAATCAAGCACTGCGGCCTTGACGCTCATGCTAGGAGATCATGGCCGCGTTGGAGGTAAGTGCGGCTCTAACTTATGGCTAGAAGGGAGCTTCTCATGTACATTCTAGAAACGCCGCGCCTAATCCTAAGGCCACCGTCGCATAGCGACGAGCTTCTTCTACATGAGCTTCATAGCGATCCATTTGTGGTAAATGCCATGTGGGATGGAGTCTATCCGACCCGAGAGCAATCGAAAGCTAAACTACAACAGTTCATCCATCATTGGCAGAGCAATGGTTTCGGCTTATGGATGGTGTTCGTAAAAGGCGAAGGCCAAGTCGGAAAATTCGCAGGCTACTGTGGATTGATGTACAGTGGCCCGTATCTGCCCGAAGATCCCACTAATGTGGAAACCGTATCGTGCCTCCACCTTGCGTCTTCCGGTAAGGGGATCGCCGCAGAGGCCGGCAGGGCAGCGATCCAGTTTGCTTTCGAGAACCTAACGCTCGAGAAGGTCACTTCATTCATTCGCCCAACGAACACGCGTTCGCTTCGGAAAGCACCGAAAGTAGGCCTTCGCTATGTAAGAGACCGGGTCTACAATAACGTAGTTATGCGATATTTTGAAGTGACAGTCTTGACTGCTGTAAAAATCGAAAAAGTCGTCGTTATCTCTTGTTAGTATCATTGTTTCTCGGAAGACGGTGATGCAAGAAACCGTAGGCGAGCGCTGCTCTCGCCCTACGAACTTGCAATCATTCACACCGACGCACCGGCGTGTCCGGAGATGCATGTGCCCTGGAATTGAGAGCTTGTCGGTTCAGAGATAGTTCAGATGGGTCGCTCGGTCTCGCTTCGGGCATGCCCTCGACCGATTTGGCGATCAAATCGCTCCGTTACAGACGGCATGATGTGGAGCTGCCGCGCCGTAAGTGACCATATCTCAGGCGGTAGGAGGAGCGCTTTGCTGAAGAAGCCCATCACACTTGGTACCTTGATGGGGAGTTGCGTGGTTTTCGATTATATCGTCGTGGGTGGTGGCTCCTCTGGATGCGTGATGGCGAGCAGGCTCTCCGCCTATGGCGCTCGCGTGCTGCTCATTGAAGCTGGCCCTGATACGCCGCCGAATGCCATTCCTGACGACATCCAGGATGGCGACCCAACGCGTGCTTACCTTAATCCCGGTTATCGATGGCAGTCACTCCACGCGACAACGGTGCGAGGTGGCCGCAAGCCTGTCCATTACGAACAGGCGCGCGTCATGGGTGGCGGCTCCAGCATCAATGCCCAAGTCGCCAACCGCGGCGGGCCCGGAGATTACGATGAGTGGGCCTCAAGCGGTGCAACGGGCTGGGGTTGGGAAGACGTGCTGCCCTACTTCCGTCGTCTAGAATGCGATTTGGATTTCGGCGGGGAATTTCATGGCACGAACGGCCCCTTGCCAATCAAACGTGTGCGCCAATCAGACTGGTCGGGCTTCATCCGGGCAATCTCCGATGCTTACGATGCTTTGGGGCTTCATTTCAGGCCAGCCTTCAATGGTGCATTCGGTGATGGCTATTCAGTTGTCCCATTGACCAACCGCAATGGTCATCGGGTCTCCTCCGCGATGGCGTACTTACCCGAAACCGTCCGCTCTCGCCGCAATCTAACGATTTTATCCGAAACGACAGTTGCGCGGCTGACCTTTTTGGGAACAACGGTAACGGGGGTCGAGACGGAGAACAAATCGGGCGTGCAATCGTATAGCGCTTCTTGCGTTATCCTGTGCGCAGGAGCACTCCATTCACCCGCCATATTGATGCGCTCCGGGATCGGCCCCGCGAAGGAATTAGTACAATTCGGAATCCCTATCGTTGCAGATTTGAAAGGTGTGGGCCAGAATCTTCAGGAACACCCCACGATTTGCGTTTCGGCCTATTTGAAGCCGGCCGATCGCTTGTCACCCGGCGTGAGCGAATATATTCAGATGCACGCCCGCTACTCGTCGGGTTACGAAGGCTGCCCGTCGACCGATATGGCAATATCGACTGTTGCCAAATCATCCTGGCACCCGCTGGGGAGGCGCCTCGGCACTCTCGCCGTGTGGGTCAATCGCAGCTACTCGACGGGAACTGTGGCGCTCAAGGGTAGTTCGCATAAAATAGAGCCGGAGGTCGATTTCAACTGGTTGAGCGACAAGCGGGCAGCCGAGCGCATCAAGCAGGGCTTTCGCTTCATAGTCCGCCTGCTGCAGCAAGATTCGCTGTCCTCTGTGGCGCTGGACCCGTTTCCGTCAGCGTTGAATGCGCGAGCGAAGCTGGTGAGCAAGGTCACAAGCACAAACTATGCACTCACGTCATTTCTGGCGCTGCTCATGGACGCGTCGCCGCGGCTGCGCCGTGGGCTGATTAGGCGCGTCATAACGGATGGGGATAGCATTTCCGATCTCGTCAACGACGAGAAACATCTGGATCGGTATATTCGCCAGAACGTCATCCCAAGTTGGCATCCGACGTCGACCTGCAGGATGGGGGCAGCCGCGGATCCTGGCGCTGTGACCGATCCGTCGGGACGCGTTCATGGTATTTTGGGTTTGAGGATCGCCGACGCTTCCGTCATGCCATTTTGCCCTCGGGCGAACACAAACATTCCGACGATTATGGTGGCTGAGAAATTGGCCGACACAACCTTGAGAGACGGCAGACGGAGCTAAATCGCTGCCTGCTTTGCTGCTCGGCTAGTCGTCTCGTCGAGACGGCGGATAACGTCGACAAGCGCTTCCTCAGCTCATGTGCTCCTTGGTGCCGCCAGGCAGAACGCCGAACCCGATGTAGATGGCTTTTTTGCGAACGAAGTCTTCGTCCCTGAGCTTGACCGCTCGACCCGGATAGCGTCGAAAAAGACTATGGGATAGGAAAATTTCGAGCGGTCGGTTTCTGCCATTCGGCCATCGTCCGGGACGGCGTGTGTGATGGACGAGCTCAGGTAGCTGGCGATACCTCGCGTCATAGAGCTCTTCGAGATGGCCGATCCTGCCATGAAACCCGGAGGTCGGCGCTGGTCTGGATTGAGCCTGGAAGTCATAAAGCAATTCAGAATTGTAAATCGCTCTTAGTATCTTGGCCGTGATAATGTTAAACTAACCGCGACGGATGTAACAATATATACAACTATATTAACATACAAATCGTTGTTATCTTCACCAGGAAGCGCTAGAGATCAATTGCTAAGACGGAATCACCGCCCAGCCATCGGCTTAGCCTTAGAATGGGACATCATGTCGACTTTCGTTATTATTGGAAGAGACGGCGCGTTGCCCACATCCAAGGAACTGTCGACTTTGAGAGCCGCGGCAAACACTAATCAACTTAAGCGCCCAAAAAGGGGATTGACTATGACCACGCTGCCGAAAATTTCACTTTCGAAATTGAGAGACGATGCAACGCGACGTGACGAGCGCCAGCGCCTGCAAATGGCATGCCAGGAATACGGGTTCTTCTACCTTGTCGAGCACGGCATCCCCGGGGAACAGATCGCGCAAGCCATTGAGGCTTCCCGGCGATTCTTCGCATTGCCACAGTCGGTTAAGGAACGCTACGGGCACGCCTTTCAGGACGTGTACCCCACTGCCGCCCGTGGATACAGTCCTTTACACGGCGAAATGCTACATCCTGAGGCCGGCTTCGATCCAAAGGAGGTATTCGACCTCGGAATTGAGAACGAAGGCGACCGGCGTCCGTTCTCCGGCCGCACGCGCCTTCCGGATGAAGCCTTGGCTCCTGGCTTCGCAAGAAACCTGCTTGCTTTGCAGGCTACCGTGCTCGCCGGGATTGTCCCCCAGATCGGGGATGCGCTGGCGGACCTGATAGGTATGGAAGAGGCATGGTTCCAACGCCATTTCAGCACGCCGACGCTTGGGCAACGCGTGATACGGTATCCAGCTCGCGGCGGCACTTGCGCAAAGCACACGGATCATGGCTTCTTCACGCTGCTGCTGCAAGAGGAACTCCCCCTGCGTTCCTTGCAGGTGTGGTTCCGCGGTCGATGGATGCCGGTGCCGAGCCTGCCCGATAGTCTCGTAGTCAATCTGGGCGACCTCCTTCAGGTCTTGAGCGACGGCCGCTTCAAGAGTACGCCCCACCAGGTCGTGCATAGTGGTCCGACTGATCGAATTTCGCTGCCCTTCTTTATTTATCCCGAGATCGACGCTCGCCTGACTTCGCGACAAGGGCAGCAAGTTAGTGTTGTAGAAATGATGCTGCGCAACGTTGAGTCAATATGGGTGACTGGGAATGGCGCCGGACGCGCGCGCGAACTGCAATGATTGTCTGCTTTTCTAAAGCATGCGCAATTATGGCGCCGACGCGGTGCAGATCTCCGTGGTAAGCTGGAAGAACTCTCGCATCCGCTAGATTGTCCCGCCGTCGCGCGTGTAGCGCGGCGGTCGGAAGCCCGCTTCGGGATGAATGCACCTATGGTGTCAGATTGTTTGCATCGTGTGGTCGCAGGGAAAGATCGCACTAGATCTGCACCGCTGTCGCAAACGTGCTGCGG
This sequence comes from Mesorhizobium sp. M7A.F.Ca.US.010.02.1.1, assembly GCF_004023085.1. Taxonomy (NCBI): domain Bacteria; kingdom Pseudomonadati; phylum Pseudomonadota; class Alphaproteobacteria; order Hyphomicrobiales; family Phyllobacteriaceae; genus Mesorhizobium; species Mesorhizobium sp. M7A.F.Ca.US.010.02.1.1. The sequence continues at coordinate 47,134 of NZ_RZRV01000033.1, forward strand.
GAAAACCTGAGGGAACTTGATCCCATGATAACGCTCGCCCAACTCGCGCTTGACGTATCGCGAACCGAGCTCCCGGGAACCAGTTCCAGCGCGACCACGACGCCGTCACAGGCGGAAAGATCTTATAACACCCGGCGGTCGCGTGCTGCACGTCTTGCGGGCCGGTGGCAGTTATCGCAAGCCGTCAACCTTTCAGGCCGAACACCTCGCGCCCTGGAGCCCATTCTCAGCCGGAGCCCGCCCCTCATGGAGATTCGTCTCGCAGGCACTGCCGACCGCGATGCATGGCGGTCCCTTTGGTACGCATATTGCGCCGACCAAGGTCTCAATTCATCAGAACAGGCGACAGATAGGATCTGGCGGCGCATCGAGCGCCCAGACGAACCGATTAACGCGCTGATCGCGGTCTCAGCAACTGGCGTTACCATAGGTTTTGCTACCTTTGTCATTCACCCGTATACTCTTAGCGATCGTCCGGTCTGTTTTCTCGCAGATCTCTATGTCGACGAGTCTTCGCGGCGCCAGGGGATTGGCCAAGCCATGCTCACGAATCTGGCCTCCTACGGTCGCGACCAAGGCTGGCTGAGAATCTATTGGAATACGGACAGATCAAATTATCATGCGCGGGCGCTCTATGACAAGATCGGTAAATTGAGTCCATACCTTACCTACTACTATGACCTGTAGACTTGCTCTGAGGTCGTAACGAAAGCGCATTGACCTGCCCCAGTCTTTTAAACAGTGGCGAGTAGACTAGAGGTGCAGCCATTTATGTTGCGCACATGGGCTTGCAGCGGAATGTATTTTCGGCGCGATGATCCATTGATCAGGCAAGGACCGTGTTCGAGGTAAACTCCGTGCGGTGGTCTGCGACGATCATGCCGGGCTTGCCGCGCTGGGCGATCAGGTCGTCAGTTCGCGAGCAACGCGGCGACCAGAGATCTGTGTCCGGAATCGCGTAAGGCATTCGCGCGTCACGTCGTCGACGAGTTGATCGGCCGCAGGAGAACTGGTCGTACAGCGACCAGCGTGCGTTCGGCTTCGCCTCGACACGGATCGGCCCCGCATGCCGACCGCCGCTCGCCGTCCGCACTTCAACAAGGTAGGCGACATCTCGTCGACCGGCAAGATCTATTCCGGACGTCCGCGCTGTCGTTATGACAAGCCATATTCTAATTTAGATCTCAAAAATCTTCCGGGGAGCAGTGGTCAGTACCTCGACGCCGGAGTCTGTGACACGGAACGTTTCGCTGATGACGTATCCAAAATCCTCCTCGATCCAATTACCTAACATCAGGTGAAAGGTCATGTTTGGTAGCAACTCTGTCATATCGCCATCCTTAAGGCTTGCGGTCGGCTCCAACCAACCAATGCCGTGTGCATAGCCGCAACGCGTCTCCTTTTTGAGGCCCCGCTTCTCGATGCTGCGATTGAAGGCGTTGGCAACATCGCTGCAAGTCGCTCCTGGCCGTATCGCATCAAGAGCGACCTCAAGGCCGGCGACTTGGATCTCATGCACGCGACGTAGACGATCGGAGGGTGAGCCGATCGTGTAAGTGCGCATAAGCCCAGCACAGTAACCATATCGCGCACCGCCGATTTCGAGATTCACCTGCGATCCATAGCGAAAAACGTCCTCGCTCCACGGAATGTGGCACGTTCCCGTTCGCGGTGATGAACACAAACTTATTCCCTCGATCCCGCTTCCTGGCTTACCGTTTGCGCCGCGCACCAACGTTGCCACAATTTCCGCGCACGCGTCTGCTTCACGCACCCCGGGGCGTATTACCTCAGCAGCGCGTCGAATCGCGGCGTCTGAGATTGCCGCCGCCTCCCGCATTACAGCTATCTCGAGATCTGACTTGATGAGCCTTTTCCAAGTGACCGCCTTAGTAGCATCGACGATCGTGGCACCAGGCAGGCGCATCCTAAACTTTTTCGCCGATTGCGATGGAAGGCAGCATAGCTCGATTCCTATGCCTCGACTCGCGAGGCCGACGTCCTCCAAGTAATCGACTACCGCGTCATAGCCATCCTTGTCAGGATTTCCAATATACGCTTCGGGGTATGCGACGATTTTGTCGCGCTCCATAAAACATTGATGAATGGCTGCCGGCGCATCACAGCGGCGCAGAATGAACGTCGGTTCCTCTTCTCGTATCGAAACCACAACGGCCTGAGGAACATAGGCTGATAGCGCGGTGTACCCCGTGAGATAGGTAATGTTATGTTGGTCGGAAACGACGAGCGCGTCGATATCGCACCGACCCATTTCGAACTTCACCGAGCCGAGCCGGCGAAGGTATTCACTTCTAGGGAATGCCTGGGGTCCCTTGGATATATTCATAAGTTTGAACTCCAGCTATGCTTTTGACAACAAGGCGAGCTATTGCGGGTAAGAGTTCTTATGCTGGCGACGGATCACCTCTCAGTTGGGGGGGAGTCGTGGGGCTGCAGATCGCTCCTGTTCGCCCGACGGCGGTGTGATAGACCAAGCGATTAAGTCGACAGCTCGTTGGAGTATCGCTTCGGTCTGAGCAAGGCTGGGTGAAACGGCGACGACATGTCCTATCCAGTCTCGAAAATCGCCTTTCCTGAAGATCGGCGCGTTGGGTTCAACATACAATTTGATTTCAGCGACACCTGGTACCGCGATCGCCTGACTGCCGCCATCGATCCAATCGAGGGTGCCGTCGCAATCAGCAACTAGGAACCGCGCGGCTGCGGTCTGCAAATGCCTTCTGCGCAAATCCCATTCCTCGCCGACGACAAGCTTGATGTGCTCGGTGACCAGATCGACACCGCTCGCCAGTTGGACCAGTTCAGGCTCAAGCGCACCAGCAAGACGCGGATTCACTTCGATTACAACCGGGCCATGATTAGTCAACCGGAGCTCGATGTTCGTTGGCCCCCAATTAAGGCCAAGAGCTTGCAAGCACCTCAGCGAAACATCAACGATACGGTCATGATCGTCTTCCGCAAGCGGGGCCGGGAAGGTCGTTTCACGGAAGACGAAATGCGGTGGGGGGCCGAAATCAACGGCGACAATCCCAATAACCTCATTGCCCATTATCTCCACGCTATAAAAAGGGCCGCGCGCGAATTCCTCAACCAATATCCTCGGCGAAGACGGCCAGATGTGCTTCCCACCCAACAGATAGGTCGTGTGGTCAGCTAACTCATCGGCGTTGCGGCACAATCGGACACCGATGCTACCGCTGCCGATTGCCGGCTTAACAATTACGGGAAAGCCGATCTCCGCGACAGCGCTTTCTACTTCTGCCACATTCAGCGCCATGCGATAAGCGGGTATCGGAACTCCGGCTTCCGCAAGTAGCTGGCGCTGAGAGAATTTGTCACAGCATCGTTCAATCAATTCGGGGTTGGGTCCCGGTAAGTCGAAATGCCGACATAGTTTGCCAACGGTTGCATAGACCGACTCGTCGATGCCCGAGAAGCCCGTGATACCAGCGATGTCATTGGTCTCACGCAGCCTGGAACATTCGCGAATCAAGGTATCAAGATTGGTTGTATCGACACGGATTGCCTCGCTTCTTTCCGCCGCAAGATACTCGTACTGTGTTGGATCAACTGATAGTGTAATTGGATGAAAGCCAAGACGCCGGGCCGCGTGGATGTATCGTATTCCATTACCTCTTGCATGGCCTTCAACCAGGATGAGAGCTTTCCTTGACATTGGCTGTTCTCCACTCTGCGTTTTTGTCGATAGGTCGTTTTGCCATCGTGGACCTCAGACTTAAAGACAACGATCCAAGGCCAAACATTCCGTGAAATTGGTCGCCTCTACCCGCAGCCGCTGGCTGAAGCTGAAGTTGCCTTTGGCGCAGCAAAATCGTCTTCCCAGATCTGGGCAGAACCGATTGGGCTTGATGGCAACTGACCGAATAGTGGCCGAGTGGGATAATGCACTGTATCGCGTACCAGAGTACTGGGGACGAGTACGCCCTTGACCGGGACCCGGCGCCACGAGCTGTCACCGAAAGGCCCTACTAGGGAGTGAGTTTTAGCGCGTTATCGCCGGGAGAGCCCTCGCGAATCGAGAACGTTATCCTTCCATCGTCGTCTATTGCACCCTCGTAGAACATGTGGTCGCAGATAGAATTATCCCGGTGGAAAGTCAGCACTCGCGGCTTGATCTCCACCATCTGATGCTCCTCGATGTATGCGGAGGAGCAAACGATTATTTCGTCCCCGACCTGACAGGTGCGAGCAGCGGCTCCGTTCAGCACGCAGCAACGAGAACCCCGCTCTCCATAAATCACGTAAGTGCTGATTCGAGCGCCCGATGATTTATTCCAGATTTCAACGAATTCCATTGGAAGGATGCCGGCTTCGTCGCAGTGATCTGGATCCAAAGTTATTGAGCCCCGGTAGTTCAAATTCGCGTCGGTCACAGTTATTCCATGAAGCTTGGCGGCAACAAATTTTCTCATCTACATTTCCTCTCGGCGGTGGGACACTGCGTCGACAAGCGATTGCTGTGTCTTGGTTTCAGGATGGATGGATGGACGTTCTGCGATTTGTCGTATTGTGGTTCTTAGGACAAAATTGATTACTCTGGCGTGGCCAGCACGAGACAGTCAGGCGAAGGCTGGTTGTGGTGGGCGGAGGCATTGCCGGCCGGCTGTCCCCCATTGGTAATGCCATCCGATACAGTTCCGACATGTTCCGTTCCTTTAATTAGTTGTGATTTCAGGTGACTGTGCCAATCGGCCCGTTCAACTGGATCGCACACAAAGTTGCAAACCTCGTGCCAAACTGGCTAATCAGGCCGGAAACAGAAATGCGTGATCTCTTTCAGCTATTTAGGTGAGCAGACCACGGATCGGATCAAGAAGGCACGTCGCGGACGCGACAAAATGTTGAGTGTAGGACGGGTTGAGGTGGCGCCCTTCTGCTGGTGGTCGTGCGGCCGATCTGGGCATCGTTGACTTCTGGCGGCGGGGATGTCGAGGACGCTCGGGTATTGGCTGTTCGGATCTTAGACGCGTGCAGCCTCATGCCTCGAATGCGGCCGTTTTACTTGTCCCAGTCGAGGCCTGCCTAAATGTTTGATCTCAGGTTTTGATGGGGCATCCTTATCTTCCGAATCAAAGGATGCACTATGGGCCAGGTTCTTCATGGGAGCGCCACGACGACAGAGGCGGTCCGTCGGGCGCCCGCTGATCAAGGGTTTGTTTTCAGCGATGGGATGGTCGCGGGGCTTACGCTCCTAAGGACGACCTTAAGAGCCCAGCCTCGCTACCGTGCCATGATCGCGCAAGGCGGCCCTCGCCGGAGGCGTACCCGAGGATCGCCCCTGACCAACAAGGAAAAGCCGGATCGACGCGGTCATGTATCCTCTAAGAGTTGTCATGACGCTTACCTCCTTCAGGTTGTGTGCGTCAAGTTCTGCAAAATGGGGCGGCCACGATGCTGGTCATGCGGCTTGGCGTAGAGCGAGCTTCTTGTGCTCGCGCAGATCGTCCATGTTGATGTAGCGGTTGGCCTCCATCCAGTTCTCGTTGGTCTCGCAGCCAGCGCCCTGACGAGGCGCAGGCAGCTTTCATTGGGGAAGATGCGCATGACATTGGTGCGCCGGCGGATTTCCTCATTGTGCCGTTCAAGCATGTTGGTGCTCTTGAGATGCTTGTGATGCTGGCGCGGCAGGCAAAAGAAGGTCAGCGTGCGCTCGATGGTCTCCTCCACCCAACTCGTCAGTCGCGGATAGCGGCCCGACCATTTGGACAGCCATGCGGCGAGATCGGCCTTGGCCTCGGCGAGATCGCGCCGGTCATTAGAGCCAGCGCAAGTCCTGCAGGCAGTCGGCGCCGTGCTTTCTCGGCAGGTGATCGAGCGCGTTCCTGAGGAAGTGGACGTAGCAGCGCTGCCAGGCGGCTTCGGGGATCACCTCGCCGATCGCCGCGACCAGGCCGGCATGATTGGCGGAGACAACCAGCTCGACGCCCTTGGGGCTGCGCGCCTTCAGCGCGACGAGGAAATCCCTCCAGGCCGAGCGGCTTTCGCGATTGGCCATCTCGACGGCCAGGATCTGGCGCCGGCCGTCCCAGTCGATGCCGACAGCGATCAGCACCGCCTGGCTCATGACGACGCCGGCCTCACGCACCTTCTCTTAGCGCGCATCGAGGATGAGGTAAGGAAACGGCTCTTGAAGGGGGCGCCTGGCAAAGGCAGCGAGGCTCTCGTCCAGCCGCTTGTTGATGGCCGAGATCGACGAGGCCGAGAACGCATGGCCGCACAGCTCTTCCGTGATCGCCTTGACCTTGCGGGTCGACACGCCCTGCACATACATCTCCGCAAGCGTCGCCACCAAGGCCCGCTCCGAACGCTGGTAACGCTCGAGAAGCTCGGTCGAGAAGCGGCCGGCCCGGTCCTGCGGAACCCGCAGCTCAAGCTTGCCGACCCGCGTGACAAGGGTGCGGCCGTAATAACCCGAGCGGTAGCCGAGCCGCTCAGGTGTGCGCTCGCTCTTCGAAGCCCCCAGCGCCTCGTCCATCTCGGCCTCGAGTACCTCCTGCATCACCGCACGGATCACTTCGTGAAGTCCGTCCGGGTCCGAAAGCAGAATGTCTTTGATGGCAGCGCTGCCGGTCTTACTTTCAATCTTGGTCATGGTGGCGTTCCTTCGCGGGAATCGGTGACGTGAACAATCACCAGCCTGCCATGACCGCCCTCTCTCAGCGAATTTGCAGAACTGTCAGCACACACCCTCCTTCATCACAAACCCAACCGAACAACTGGGCAGGTGTTCCAAAAAACGCCGAGTTCCAATAAGGACTCAGGTCCTGGTCCGCTATTGTCACCCCTTCCAAGTCGATGTGTTCGTCACAAATCTTGCGCAATTGAGAAAGGTCGCCCGGGCGTACAACTCTGATTTCCACAGTATTCTCCTGCTTCTCGTTCCGGCACACGTCAGGGGATTTGCTTGCGCAGTTGCCTGATGTGGCAGGTGAGCCAGCCCGCATATTGGCCGTCGTATTGTGGGCCGCGACGCTCACATGTGCGCACCCGATGAAGTGTAGATGTGTTTGTTTCAGGCAATGAGGCGCGTCTTGTGAGCACCGCCACGGTGGACCTGAAATCGCCTCACAGACGCTTGCCCACTGAACACGTCCCCGCCATGACCGGGGACGTGTTAAGGCACATTGCCTTCAGCCTCTGCAGAGGTCAGCGGTCTTGCTGCCGTCCGCAGGTTGTCTTTGCCGTAGCCGTATTTGCCGAATACTGCCATCATTTCGCCAGAGCCAACATAGTCCTGCATACGGCATTGAACGCGTCGACCGCAGCCTGCTCGTTGAGCTCGAAGGCGATAGCAGGATAGTTGGCTGGCGCGATGAACGAATCGGCCAGCTCAAGGCTGTGGTCCTTCTTAACAAGTCCAGTCGCTGTAAAGTAGTCGAGGGCACCGGCGGCGGCGCGACAGCCTGTCCGCCGGCGGTCCGGCGACCTGCATGATTTTGTCGTCGGCGATGCCTGACTTTTTCGCGTCCTGGACCGCGGTGTAGCCTGTATCACTGACGAAGGTGAGTCCCTTGTCACGCACATCCTCATAAGAATGCAGCCCTTCCGGGTTGCCCTTAGGCACCAGCAGTGCGCCTCTCTCCGTAGCGATCGGTTCGCTGAACAGCACGTTGCGGCAGCGCTCCGGCTTGATCCACATGCCGGCCGTGATGAAGTCGAAGCGGCTAGCCTGCAGGCCGGGGACAAGTGAGCCCCATTCGGTTACGACCGGCTCGATTCTATTCTCGTGTTTTTGCGCGACGCACGCAAATGCCAGACAATCCGATCCCCAAATTAATTCCCAGCACCGCAGGTTATTTGGTGTCCGCTTTTTCAACGAGACGCTCCATGAGCGTGCTGTAGGCGACAAAACCGGTGTGAGACCAGAAGGTCTTGCGGCCAGGATTGGTCTCCAGCACGTCGAGGAAAATCCTTGATTTGTTGTGGAAACGAGACCGAATAAGCAGCTCAAGGGTCCTGCAGCCAATCTCCGAACGTCGGTGTTGGCAGCTGACGTAGAATTGCCTCAAAAAGACGCGTTGCCCACTCGGCTCCGCATTGTCTGGCTCCAAACGATGAGTGGCGAGGCCCACAATCTCGCCGTTCTGGCTGAAGAGGTCGACCATCCAAATTTCGCGATTCACCAACTGAATAAACCGCTCCTTGAGTTCTGAAACCGTCATCGGGGTTTCGATGCTTCTCGGCCTCGATCAACTCGCGGTTCAACATTGCCAACTTGTCGAAATCTTCGGCGGCAGCTCTGCGAATCTCAATTGTCTCTGAAGCACTGTGATCCTCTCCTGACCCATGCGACCCACGCAGCGGGCTAGGCAATGCGCTCCTACATGTCCGTGGTGGGTAAAGCCCGTCCGCAGCCAAAAATCCTATGATTAGAGTTGTTCTCGATGACCTCCGATACGGATTCTCTCGCCGGGCTTATTTCGATTTGGTCGAGGTCATTGAATCCTGCATCGCCCGACAGCCGCGCCGTCGGTAGGGATCAGCAAGCGTTCAATTTCCAGATGGTGGCTGCGAGAGGCGGATACCAACGTTTCTCGTCTGAACGTAGCCGTCCAGCGCTTCCTGACCCTTCTCCCTGCCGTAGCCGGACTGGTTTATCCCACCGAACGGTGTTTCCACCCCGCCCACATACCACCCATTCACGTACACTTGACCGGCCCAAAGGCGGTCGGCGGTCCAGAGGGCCCGGTCAATATCCCGCGTGAACACGCCCGCTGCCAGACCGTGAACGGTGTCGTTCGCGAGATTGACGGCCATTCCCGGATTATCGAACGTGGTAACGGCAAGAACAGGACCGAATACTTCTTGCTGGAAGAGATTGCTGTCTCGCGCGACATCGGCAAACACCGTGGCCGCCATAAAGTAACCGCTCCGCTCCGAAAGCGCAGTCCCGCCGGTTACGAGTCGCGCGCCCTGCGAGAGGGCCGTCTGGCAGGCCCGCTCAACTCCTTGTCGTTGGTTTCGGGAGATCAACGGGGTGATGTCGCAGTTTTCGCGTCCTGGACCGACCGACAGTCCTTCGACGCAGACCCTCACTCTTTCCACCAGTTTGTCTGCAATAGAACGTTCCACAATAAGACGTGTAAGGTTGTTGCAATTCTGGCCTGCATTCAGAAAGGTCCCGACGCGTACCGCTTCCACAACGCAGTCGAGGTCGGCATCGGAATACACAACTGCAGCCGACTTTCCGCCCAGTTCCATTATGCAGGGCACGATCCGATCCGCTGCCGTCTTGAGCACCGTCCGCCCAGTAGTAATCGAGCCCGTGAAGACGATGTGGCGAACGTCGGGATGTTCGATCAGCGCCTGGCCTGCCGTTTGGCCGTATCCAGTGAGCACGTTGACCGCTCCGGCAGGCAGCCCCGCTGTCTCACAGGCACGCGCAAGTTCAACTCCGGAAAGGGGAGCTAGTTCCGGCGACTTCACCACGACTGAGTTGCCGGTTGCGATGGCGCAGGCCAGCGAGCGGGCCGTCAGTTCAAGTGGACCATTCCACGGAACGATCTGGGCGGACACGCCGAAGGGACTTCTGACTGTGTAGTTGACCAGGTTGGCCCCGCGCGGGATCGAGCGCCCTTCAAGTTTGTCGGCCAAGCCACCATAGTATCGCAGGTATCTGATGGCGGTCTGAACCTCGCCATCGGCAAGTTCCAATGCCTTCCCCGTCTCCGCGCAGTTAATGGCTGCGATCTCGTCGAAACGCGCTTCAAGGGCGTCGGCAACGCGAAACAACATGCGACCGCGATCATACGGATGCATGTCTATCAGCACGCGGTCGCGAAAAACGCGGTGAGCAGCAGTAACGGCAAGCTCGATGTCTTGGGGTCCTGCTTCAGCTACGACAGCAATCGTTTCGGCGCTCGCCGGGTCATCGACCTCGATGCGTGTGCCGGACACAGAATCCCGCCACTCGCCATCGATATAATTTTTGACTACGTCGTTGCTGGCCATCCAGTCCTCTTTCTTATCGCTCGATTTTCTTCGAATTGGCGCAGCGACAGTGGTCGGCGCCGCAGGAAGAACGGCAACCGTGGTATCGGTCCGGCAGTGAAAGCCCTAGTCTGCCGTTCAGCCGCTCCGAGTTCGCCCACTGCCACATGCCACGGAACGGCCTTCCCGTTCCGTGACTGCGAGCGGCCCGATTTTGGACCTGCTAGTGGCCCGGTGCTTTGTCGGCTAGCGAGCCGCGCCTCCACCGTCGAGGGTAGTCGCTACTGCGCCAATGCTGTCGCGAATGATGGACAGACCACGCCGAAGGTCAGCCTCGGCGATGGTGAGGGCAGTCATGAACTTAAGCACCTCACCGTATGAGCCGGCGATCTCGATCACCAAGCCCCGACGAAAAGCCTCCTGGGAGACCAGACCTGGCAAGGAGTGGTGCTTCGGTGAAACGAGTCCGTACATCAGACCGCGGCCTCGCACGCTCAGGCCGAGGGTGGGGAATTCCTCGGTAATCGCGTTGAGTTCTTGGACCAAGATCGCAGACTTGCGAGCGATCTCATCCTCGAACTTGGAGTCGGACCAGTAAGCTTCGAGGGCCGCACGAGCAGTGACGAAAGCATAGTTGTTGCCTCTGAAGGTCCCGGTGTGTGCGCCCGGGGCCCAGACATCAAGTTCAGGCTTGATGAGAATAAGGGCCATTGGGGTTCCGATCGCCGACAAAGATTTGGACAGGGTAACGATGTCCGGCACAATTGCAGCCGCTTCGAAACTGAAGAAACTGCCCGCGCGACCGACCCCGGCCTGGATGTCATCGAGGATCATCAAGATTCCGTGCCGCGACGTTAGCTCGCGCAGCCGTTGCAGCCAAGTAACGCTCGCAGCATTGATGCCGCCTTCACCTTGGATCCCTTCCAGGATCACCGCGGCAGGTTTGTCGAGGCCACTGTTGGGGTCATTGAGAAGCTTTTCGAAGTAATCGATTGTGTCAACTGACGCCCCCAGGTAGCCTTCGTATGGCAACGATGTCACATGGGCGAGGGGAAACCCGGCAGCGGCCCGGTGCTCCTTGTTTCCCATCGCTGCCAATGCTCCAGCGCTTTCCCCATGGAACGAGTTGGTAAACGAGACGATGTTCGATCTCCCGGTCACCTGGCGAGCCAGTTTTAGACTCGCTTCGACCGCGTTCGTACCTGTGGGGCCGGGAAACTGTAATTTGTATGTCAGACCACGAGGCTTGAGAATGTATCGCTCGAAAGCTTCGATGAAGGCTTTCTTGGCCGTCGTGGCAAGGTCCAGCCCATGCACAATTCCGTCGCGCTCGATATAATCCAGCAGCGCCTTCTTGATGACGGGGTTGTTGTGCCCATAATTCAAAACGCCTGCACCGGCGAAAAAGTCGAGATATTCCCGACCGTCTGCAGCGATGAGAGTGGTCCCGACTCCGCGATCGAATAGGGCGGGGAAGGCGCGGACGTAGCTGCGCACCTCAGACTCCAGGCGATTGAAAACCGCGAGACCTGCATCCATTTCAGGTGCGAATTGCTTGCTCATAGGCGAACTCCTCAATCTGAAGCCTGCAAAGCCAGGCCTCTTCTGCTTTATGAAGTGGCGTGTAGGTGCCGTTGTGAGACAATAGCGCGCTACATTGGGCGCCTTGCGCAAATTCTGAGCGGCGGGATGCAGTAATTATGCGAAATTGCCGGCAGGTTGCATAAGGCCGGCGGTTTGTGTGGCTGCGGTGACGATTTTTCCCAACCACCTCAAGACGGCTGCATTTGATGCAGCAACCGGGGCAGGCGAACCTAGCGCTCGATTCCCTATACACAGATGAGACTCTTGGCAGCGTGAGCCAACGAATGGAAGCCGAAGCGCGGAAATAGAGGTCCCCCCTATCATCATCGTCCAGTCGGCTTAGCGTTTAAGTTCCGAGACGTTTCCTCGGCCGAACTGGGCGCAAGGCCTCGGCTTTTGACCGTCGGCTGCCATTGTCAGTTGGGCGATGGTGGACAGCACTCTTCGGCCAATGGCTATAACTGACGTCGAGGACGATAGCCGACTTTGGTCCCATGCCTGGCCTGATCGTTTGGGCTTCCGTCTGCGCGGGGTTGAGGCTACAGTCGAGTGCATATCGCAGTTTTTCTGCGCAAATTGCAGCTATTCCGGAGAATGACCATGGAATTGGATCGGATAGATCTGAAAATCTTAAGCGCTGTTCAGCGCAACAATCGCCAAACAACGGAAGAATTGGGCCAACTGGCCGGTATATCGCCCACGGCCTGTCAGCGGCGATTGAAGCAGTTGCGACAAATTGGCGTAATTGAGGCTGATGTTGCAATCGTGTCGCCTGAGGCGGTGGGCAGGTCCCTGATGATGCTGGTCTTGGTCGACATTGAGCGCTATCGTTCCGACGTCATCGATCGCTTCAAGCAGTCTCTACAGAAGGCGCCTGAAGTAATGAGCGCGTATGCGGTCACCGGTAACGCCGATTTCGTTCTCCTTCTCTCCGTGCGTGACTTGGCAGAGTACGACGCATTCTCGAGGCGTTTCTTCTTTGATAGCCCGGCTGTTAGAAATTACAGCACGATGATTGTGATGGATCGCACGAAGGTAACCTTGGCGGTGCCAATCGATGTATAGAACGCGCAATCTTACGCGCATTCAACAACTGGTTGATCCGATTCACCGATGACTGGCGCAAGGGTCAGCCGCCTTGCCCGCCGGCCATGATTGGGACGGGAGTTTTCGTACCGCTAAAGCGGCGATGGAGCGCAAGGCGAAGCATCATTCTGCTCCTTACAACGGCCTCGTCAGCGCGATGCTGCAAAAGCACTTCTGGACCTACCGGGCTGCATTCTGATGTATCTCGCGATAGGTTTGTCCCCTTCAGTCGCGATGCGCTTTGTCCACTTAAGTCACGACGCTCCGGCATCGCCTTCAGCCCTGATGGACTGCTGGCAAGGTCATGTTTAAACGTTCCGCCCCGTTGGGAGGCCGCCATAATGCGAATCTCTTAAGAATGCGCTGATTTCCTGCGTCCTGCAAGATAATTGCGCGTTTTTGCTTGCTCGCCGTCTGCTAGATTTTTGCCCGACTCAGACATTTGCGAGTTTGCGTGGTTTTCGATTATATCGTCGTGGGTGGTGGCTCCTCTGGATGCGTGATGGCGAGCAGGCTCTCCGCCTATGGCGCTCGCGTGCTGCTCATTGAAGCTGGCCCTGATACGCCGCCGAATGCCATTCCTGACGACATCCAGGATGGCGACCCAACGCGTGCTTACCTTAATCCCGGTTATCGATGGCAGTCACTCCACGCGACAACGGTGCGAGGTGGCCGCAAGCCTGTCCATTACGAACAGGCGCGCGTCATGGGTGGCGGCTCCAGCATCAATGCCCAAGTCGCCAACCGCGGCGGGCCCGGAGATTACGATGAGTGGGCCTCAAGCGGTGCAACGGGCTGGGGTTGGGAAGACGTGCTGCCCTACTTCCGTCGTCTAGAATGCGATTTGGATTTCGGCGGGGAATTTCATGGCACGAACGGCCCCTTGCCAATCAAACGTGTGCGCCAATCAGACTGGTCGGGCTTCATCCGGGCAATCTCCGATGCTTACGATGCTTTGGGGCTTCATTTCAGGCCAGACTTCAATGGTGCATTCGGTGATGGCTATTCAGTTGTCCCATTGACCAACCGCAATGGTCATCGGGTCTCCTCCGCGATGGCGTACTTACCCGAAACCGTCCGCTCTCGCCGCAATCTAACGATTTTATCCGAAACGACAGTTGCGCGGCTGACCTTTTTGGGAACAACGGTAACGGGGGTCGAGACGGAGAACAAATCGGGCGTCCAATCGTATAGCTCTTCTTGCGTTATCCTGTGCGCAGGAGCACTCCATTCACCCGCCATATTGATGCGCTCCGGGATCGGCCCCGCGAAGGAATTAGTACAATTCGGAATCCCTATCGTTGCAGATTTGAAAGGTGTGGGCCAGAATCTTCAGGAACACCCCACGATTTGCGTTTCGGCCTATTTGAAGCCGGCCGATCGCTTGTCACCCGGCGTGAGCGAATATATTCAGATGCACGCCCGCTACTCGTCGGGTTACGAAGGCTGCCCGTCGACCGATATGGCAATATCGACTGTTGCCAAATCATCCTGGCACCCGCTGGGGAGGCGCCTCGGCACTCTCGCCGTGTGGGTCAATCGCAGCTACTCGACGGGAACTGTGGCGCTCAAGGGTAGTTCGCATAAAATAGAGCCGGAGGTCGATTTCAACTGGTTGAGCGACAAGCGGGACGCCGAGCGCCTCAAGCAGGGCTTTCGCTTCATAGTCCGCCTGCTGCAGCAAGATTCGCTGTCCTCTGTGGCGCTGGACCCGTTTCCGTCAGCGTTGAATGCGCGAGCGAAGCTGGTGAGCAAGGTCACAAGCACAAACTATGCACTCACGTCATTTCTGGCGCTGCTCATGGACGCGTCGCCGCGGCTGCGCCGTGGGCTGATTAGGCGCGTCATAACGGATGGGGATAGCATTTCCGATCTCGTCAACGACGAGAAACATCTGGATCGGTATATTCGCCAGAACGTCATCCCAAGTTGGCATCCGACGTCGACCTGCAGGATGGGGGCAGCCGCGGATCCTGGCGCTGTGACCGATCCGTCGGGACGCGTTCATGGTATTTTGGGTTTGAGGATCGCCGACGCTTCCGTCATGCCATTTTGCCCTCGGGCGAACACAAACATTCCGACGATTATGGTGGCTGAGAAATTGGCCGACACAACCTTGAGAGACGGCAGACGGAGCTA
>NZ_RZRV01000033.1:62014-69808 GCF_004023085.1 Mesorhizobium sp. M7A.F.Ca.US.010.02.1.1
TTTTGGGTTTGAGGATCGCCGACGCTTCCGTCATGCCATTTTGCCCTCGGGCGAACACAAACATTCCGACGATTATGGTGGCTGAGAAATTGGCCGACACAACCTTGAGAGACGGCAGACGGAGCTAGGCCAGGCGGCATGTACATTCTGCCGGAGCGCTGCCGCAATGTGGTGTTCACCGAGCCGCTTGCTAAGTTCACCGAAGCCCTGCTCATGCCGAATGGCAATCCCAAAAGACCAGCACTCCTTTGACGATATTCGTGATAAGGGCCTAACGCTGGTCACCACCGCCGGTTCCGACACGGTCACGACCGCCAAAGACGCGGGCATTCCGGAGGATCGTGTCATGCAGGTCGCCGGCCAGGCCGAATTCTTGCAGGCAGTGAAGGTCGGCCGCGCGGCGGCGGGGTCGCTAAACTACTTCACGGTAAGGAGCTCGCTGACAAGGTCGACAGCGTTGAAATGGCAGATCCGTTCACCCCGCCGGCTGGGAAGGCCGGCTACCCAAGTCTCGCCTTCCTGCCCAATCAGCAGGCGGTCGATGCCTTCAACGAGGTATTGAATACTTATATCGGCTCCGACCAAATGATGCAGTCGGTCAAAATACGGCTACACCAAAATCAATCTGCCGGACGGCACCAAGACCGGCGACCTGTGCAAGGGTTGAAATCTTGCGGGGAATGCCACCCATGCACCTAAAAGGCTCCCGGCCGCAGTGGCTGGGCGACGACAGAGCAAAGTGACAAGACGCGAGGCTCCGGGGTGCCGATTTCCGGTATTCAGACGAGATAGTTCGGCAACGTGGCATGTGAGGCTGCTACGCTCAGGAGTGAGCAATGGCAGTCCATCTCGCATGTCGCAATGCCGACCTGATGCCCCTCCTTTTGCCGAGGAACCGATGATCACCAAGCATCGCGTATCGGTTGATGGTGTCGAGACATCGTACTGCGAGAACGGAGCTGGTAGGCCGATTGTTTTCCTGCAGGGGGCGGGCTTCCGTGCAGAGGCTAAGAGTTCCTTTGTTCGGCAGCTGAACGGGCTATCCGATCAATTTACGGTAGTAGCGATTGATCAACTCCATTTTGGGGGAACGGATTATCCTGCTGACTGCAAATACATTAACCGGCTCGGTCGTGTGAATCATGTAATTAGCTTCCTCCAACAACTGGGTTTGAAGCAGATCACGCTAGTCGGCCATTCAGAAGGATCATTCGTCGACGCGCGGGTCGCGATCGTGCGTCCCGATCTTGTTTCTAAGCTTGTCCTGCTGACCGCTAACTCCGTGTCGCCGGCGTTCGGAGATGACCGTGACGAAGCTTGGCTGGAGGCCTGCCGGCAGGCTTACGGCTGTTCCGGCCCGATGCCGAGCGAAGAGGAATACATCACCGCACGGCGGAAAAGCTGCCGCGCCCACGGGCAGGATGTGGAATGCGCCGAGCGAGAAGCCTATCGGCGGGCCGCGGCTCGGGGACAATGGGAGATCTGGCAGAGATTGCCGGAAGACGAGACAAACCTGCATCGTTATCCACTGCTGCAGCAGAAGTATATCTTCCCCTACCTTGATCAGCTTCAGGCCCAGACGTTGATCATCTGGTCCAAGAACGACCCTACCGCGACGCCGGAGCAAGGGATCAACCTGGCGAAGCTGATCAGGAATTCAGATTTCCATCTGCTCAATAATGCCGGCGATTCCGTCCAGGTTGATCCGGAGCGAAGCCGTGAACAGACTCATCCGTCAATGGCACGAATGATCAACTGTGACGGGAACAATGCTCGGGCCAGCGTCTCCGAGGCGAATCTCTCAGCGGCGTGTCGCATACGACGAACTTGTGCCCTGCCATGGCAACAAGGGCATAGCCCAGGCGGTGGCGCCCATCCAACCGGGCAGGGCAGGAGTCATGCAAGACGTGGTGTGCCTCAGTTGGCCATACCACAGCTCGCGATTGTTCACTTCCAACGAACCACGGGGATGACGGAAATGTGCGTATGCACCCAAAAATCACCGAATTTCTGCGAATAACTTGCATTTCTCGCACAAAGCACCACAGCTGCGCTGCTACGCTCACGAAGCATGCACAAGTGGCGTAGCAAAGGATCGACTGGAGGAATCTATACCTAAGTGGGGACCCTGCAGCTCACACGATGATGGGAACCGCCGGACTACAAGCTCAACAAATGATGCAATGGTCTTTTCCCGAGGCATATCGGGAGACCATCGGCGATGCGAAAACGGAGGACTAACCAGTGGTCAAGTGGAAACTCGACGAATGCTTTAAGGCTGCAATCTTGAAGAGGATTGCCGCGCTCGGCCTGGCGGCGATGACAATCTCGTCCTTTGCCGGTTCGGCCTCGGCGGAGTCGCTGCTCGATAAGATTAAGAACGGAGAAACGATCCGTCTTGGCTTCACCAATGAGCCTCCCAGTGCCTATCCTGGTGCGAACAACGAGCCGCTTGGCCTGGTCAATGTGATGACACTGGACGTTCTGAGAAAGATGGGAACGACCAAAATCGAGCCGGTCGTAACCGATTGGGGTTCCCTTGTCCCGGGCCTCCAGGCTGGTCGCTTTGACATCATCACGGGCGGCATGTGGATTAAGCCGGAGCGGTGCCGCAACGTCCTGTTCAGCGAACCGATCGCATCGAGCAATGATTCGATGATCGTGCCGAAGGGCAATCCGGAAGCGCTGCATTCCCTCCATGACGCTCAGAAGAAGGGGCTTACCCTGGCCATCATGACGGGTACCACCGCAGTCGAGCAGGCGAAGAAATTAGGTTTCCCTGACGACAAGGTTATGCAGGTCGCCGGACCGCCCGAGGTCGTACAGGCTGTAAAGGCCGGCCGCGCCGCTGCCGGCTCGCTCTATAGTCTGAACGCGACGACTCTTGCCGAGCAGGATCCCAGCATTGAGGTGGCTGACCCGTATACCCCGCCGGGACCGAATGAACATCCCGCCATAGCCTTCCCGCTCAGCGAACAGGCTGCGGTAGACGCGTTCAATGCTGTGTTGAAAGACTATATTGGCTCTGACGAAATGATGGCCGCGGTCGGCAAATATGGTTACACCAAACGCGATCTCCCGGATGGCAGCAAGACCGCTGATCTTTGCAAGGGCTGAAGCTATGCGTCTGACCGCTCCCCGGCCCTTGGCCGGTAGGCGGTCAGTGGGGAGGGCATATGAGTAAGGTCGATCTCAGCTTTATCTTTGCCGTGCTCACCAAGGGCGTCATGACTACGGTCATCGTCACTCTTGGCGCCTGCGTCGTAGCGATCGTCCTTGGGCTTTTCGTGGGCCTGACCCGAGTCTCTCCCCGTCGGCAGTTGCGCTGGTTCAGTATCGCCTACATCGAATTCTTCCGCGGGACGTCCATGCTGGTTCAGCTCTACTGGTGGTTCTTTGTATTGCCGATTTTCGGTATTTTCCTGTCGCCGTGGACTGTCGGAATTTTGGGGATCGGAATGAATGCCTCTGGCTACGCAGCCGAGTATGTCCGCGCCGCCATTCAGGCCGTTGATAGGGGCCAGTATGAGGCATCTACAGCGCTCAATTTTTCGCGGCTCACCATGATGCGGCGTATTATCCTCCCACAGGCAATGCGCGCCATGCTGCCGACCTGGGGTAACATGCTCATCGATGTGCTTAAGGGTAGCTCGCTCGTCTTCTTCATCACCATTCCCGAATTTACTAGCGCCGCCAAGCAGGCGGCCGACGCAACTGGCGATTATATGCTGTTCTTTGCGGTTGCACTATTCGGTTATTACATCATCGCGCGCGCCCTCATCACTCCTTTCGTGCGCTGGCTGGAACGCCGCGTCTCGCGCGGTTTCGTTCGGGAGCAGGTGGCTTGAAGATCTGGGATTGGTCTTACGTATGGGAGGCTTTCCCATATCTCTATCAGGGAGCGATCGTCACCATTGAGGCTACGCTGCTCGGGTTTGCGATCGCGCTGATATTGGGTCTTGTCTTCGCGATGATTCGCCAGTCGCCAAACCGCTACGTCTCGACCACCATGGCGGAGATCGTGGAGTTTATCCGTTCAACGCCCTTGCTGCTGCAGTTGTTCTTTGTCTATTTCGTTGGTCCGCAGATCGGAATCTTCATTCCTGCCTGGACGGCGGGAGTTGGCGTGCTGGGGATCCACTATGCAGCCTATTGTTCCGAAGTCTTCCGCGGCGGCATCGAGAATGTGGATGGCGGCCAGTGGGAGGCCTGTACGGCACTAAACCTTTCGCGAACGCGGACCTGGCGAACAATCATTCTGCCGCAGGCGATCCCGCCCATGGTGCCAGCTCTGGGCAATTACTTCATCGGCATGTTCAAGGACACGCCGGTCCTGGCGGCAATCTCGATCTTCGAGATGCTGCAGCAGGCGAAAAATTTCGGGGGCAATAACTATCGATACATAGAAGCGATCACTATGTGCGGCTTCTTCTACTACGTGTTCAGCTTGGTTGCTTCCGCTATCGTGCAGTCGGTCCGCGTCTGGCTCAACCGCCGCTACCATCTGCAATAGGGAGGCCTTATACTATGAGCGAATTTGTGCTTCGCTTCGAGGACGATCTCACGAAGCGCCCTAGGGCATCAGCCAGGCGGGACGAGCTTGACCTCGATATCAGGCGCAGCGAAAAAGTCATGAACGAACCCATAGTTCGCTTCGAGAACGTCACAAAGCGCTACGGCGCGTTGACGGTGCTGGACGAACTCAATCTCGAGATCGCACGCAACGAGAAGGTGTCCATCATTGGTCCGTCCGGCTCGGGCAAGACCACCGTTCTGCGCATGCTGATGACGCTTGAGCACATCAACGGGGGGGTGATATGGGTCGACGGTGAACCGTTGACGCATACGCAGAAGAACGGCCAAATAGTGCCGGCGAGCGAGCGTCATCTCCGTCGCGTGCGTGCCAAGATCGGTATGGTGTTCCAGCACTTTAACCTGTTCCCGCATATGACTGCTCTGCAGAACTGCATGGAGGCGCCGATCTCCGTCCTTGGGCTCTCGAAGAAGGAGGCGGAGGCCCGAGCGGCAGAGCTGCTCGACTTGGTGGGCCTCGGCGACAAGAAGAACCATTTCCCGATCCAGCTTTCCGGGGGCCAGAAGCAACGCGTGGCGATCGCTCGGGCGTTGGCCATGCGGCCCAAGGTGATGCTGTTTGACGAGGTGACATCAGCGCTTGACCCGGAACTGGTTGGAGAGGTGCTCAACGTCATCCGCAAGCTCAGCGCCGAACATGACCTCACAATGCTGATGGTCACGCACCAGATGGGCTTTGCCAAGGAGTTCTCCGATCGCGTGTGCTTCTTTTCTGGCGGTAAGATTGTCGAGCAAGGCCCGCCCAGCCAGCTTTTAGGCAATCCGCAAAACGAGCGAACGCAGCAGTTTCTCAATGCGGTGCTGGAGACGAGGTGAGTTGCGGGTTGTGCCGCTAGTTGAGTTATCCCGTGGGTGGCTTCCGGGCAGGAACTGGTCCGTTCGGAGCAGGCTGCCCTGCGACGAACCTACGCGCGGTTTTTCAGGGCCGGGTTGATGTCGAGGTTACTGCCCCAGTTCATTCAGGACTGCATAACTAGGATCGTCCGGTCCAAGCCCCAGATTGGTCGAGTTAGGTAAATAGCGCTGCCCGTTCGGCAGTTGCGAGCTTGAAGATCTGATGTGCGTTCAATCTGCCATTCAGGGCATCTGGGCTCTGGAAAGTGCCCTAACACGATTGTCTGACGGCGGACGCAAACCCGGTATCCTACAGGCCCGGGGAGGGTCGCACAAGCGTTCTGCGGTTTCCCAGTTTTTACGGCTTTCATGCGAATGCACCAAAACAATGCCGACTTACTGCGCCTGGAAAGGCATGTTTCTCTGAAACAGCCGTTTCGACGCTGTTAAATTCGTGCATTCAGAGAGAACCTGTATCGCGCAGGTGATGGGCATTTGCTGCCGAAATCACCATCTTAGCTGCTTCCAGAAGAAGGATGCTTCCGTGACAACTCAACAAAGGGCCCTCGGAATTATTGGGCTGGAGATCGGACTTCCGCCTCGTGAATTTCCGCCACCGCAACCGGAGTCGGTCTTCAACCCGGCAACTTTCGACTTCCCAATTATAATAGAGACCGCGGCCGGGGCTTTGGAGGAGAGGGTCATTCCCGGTGATGCTTCTCTCGAGCCGGCCTACATTGCAGCTGCCAGGCGGTTGGTCGAGCGCGGAGCAGTCGCGATAACCGGGGACTGCGGGTTCAGTATCCGGTACCAGGCTGCAGTGGCCGCGTCTGTCGAAGTCCCGGTGGCCATGTCGAGCCTGCTACTGGCGCCCACGCTACTCCGGCAGCTTCCAGCTGACGCAAAGCTCGCCGTTGTGGCCGCAGACTCAAGACACTGCGGCAAAGAGCTGCTGGGCATAGATTCATCCGCAGAGGCAAGAGTAGTCATCGGCGGCATTGAAGGTGACGCGTGGCCGGCTGGTGTTGTTGAAATGGAGTCGGAGGTTGCAGCCTGTGTCGCGCGACTTGGCGCCGCACATCCGGGGATTGCCGCCCTCCTATTTGAATGTACATTGTTCCCGATGGTGACGTCAGCAATCCGTCGTAGGACAGGACTGCCCATCTATGACGCCGCGACCCTTTATCGGATGACATTCGCGTCCGTGGCTTGACCGCTTGGAGGCCACTATCCCAAAATATGAGCTCATGTCTGGTATGAGTTGCGGCTCGTTATTGTAACACACGTCCGCATCTTGTCGAATACTCTGTCGAGACTGGATCCTCGATTTCCGAGGTCAGGACGCGGTGCCTGAGATGCAGGTTGGATTTTTGGAACTCGTGCTGGTCGACCGTGATCCAGACGCTAAGCGGCGACCGACTTCGGCCGGAGTTGAAGCAGGGCGATCAAGGGCCACAAAAATCACTTCAGCCACCTGAGCAGGAGGGAGAAGTTGTATCCGGCGGCGGCCAGGACGGCGTTGAGGGCGTCGCCCTGCTGGCCGGCGAGGTAGTTGCGGCCCATGCGGTGTTCGTTCTTGATGTGGCCGATATGACGCTTGCCAGCGTGTGGCCGTCATAGGGATTGCCGGGCAGCGCTTTTGCATGCAGGGCGAACTGGCCGCCCTTGGAGCGCTTCAGCGTGGTGGCCACCGACACCTTCACACCGAACTCGTAGGGCATATGCGCCTTGCCCTTGCCAATGCATTCCACCTCGTGCGCGTGCAGGCTGTAGATCTTGCGGCCGCGCTGGCGCTGGCGTTGCTAGAGAACGGTGGCGGCCTGGTAGAACGGCCATTTGAAGAGCGCGTCCAGCCCCGCATCGCCGGCGATCTGGCGAGAAATGTCGCGAATGGTCCGGCCGAGATAGGTCTTGAGCCTGCGCAGCGCCTTGTTGGCCCGCTTGAACTGCTTGGCGTGGGCATAGCGCTGGTGGCTGATCAGCGCCAGCTGATAGCTCTGGCGCAAATGGAGCTCCTTCCCTCTTGGCCAGCCGCACCAGCCGTTCGCGCGCCCGGTTGATGAGCTTGGCGTCGGTCGGGAACATGACGTTCTTCGGCTGCACGGTTGTGTCGACGATCACCTGGCGCGTGTCGGCCGGCTTCATCGCCCCGGTCTTGACCGCAAGGCTGAGGCTCTCCTGCAACAGCGCCACGATCCGCTCCTCGCCCATGCGGCTGCGCCAGCGCGTCATCGACGAGAGGTCGAACGGCAGCGTATGGCAAAAGAACGTCTCGCCGGTGAGATACTGGAAGTAAGGGTTCTCCACCCAGCGCTCGCACAGCACCTCATCCGACAGGTTGAAGGTGTGCTTGAGGATCGCCAGCCC
>NZ_RZRV01000034.1:0-69748 GCF_004023085.1 Mesorhizobium sp. M7A.F.Ca.US.010.02.1.1
TGCCGAATTTTCCGCATCGAGGGACAAGGAACGGTACGAGGGCATCGAAAAACAAAAGGCACTTATCTTGGCTGAGCTTCGGGGCAACCAGCAGGCACTCAAGACTTGGATGGCGACTCATCTCACTTCCAACAAGCTGCCCTTGGTTGTAAGCGAAGTTAAGGCGCTTGACGGCGTGACCTCGTCGTCGGATTTGGAAGCCCTTACTGATGCTAGAGATAGCGTTCGTGCGCTCATCGTGAGCCAAGGTCTCACCAATGAGTTGGCGGCCTTGAAAGCCCCGTCGCAAGGGGAAGGCAAGACCGAACCGCAGGCAGACAACAATCCTGCCTTCACCGTTACCGAATTGAACAAAGTTCTGCTCAGGGGCGCGCTTGATGATGTCGTTGTCCTCTACAACGCCGGTCCAGCAGCCCCGTCGCTTTTGAAAACCCTGTCAGGCGAATTTTCATTCACCAAAAACGAAGCCTGGATTTGTCTCTTTGGTGTTGAGAGCACACCGGCGCTTGAAAAGGTTGTTCATGTTGCCTTGGACCCGCTAGGCGGGAAAACCATCCACATTAACCGGGAATGCGGGCAAGCGGATATCAACCAAGCAGACGTCTTCTTTATTCAGCGCAAGAAATTCGTCGAAGCAAAGCCGAGCTTCGCGGTTGCGTACTTGGAGGCCGTCGAGACCAAGATCCTGCGCCCCTTCGATGCGATAAATTACGCCGACCTAAAGCGGCGAATGGATCAAGATAAGGCCCTCACCACACAGATTGCGACTGATGTCGAGAAAGGGTCTAAGCTGGGATACGGCGGAATTCTGCTGGACAGCAAGTCCACGAGAATCTGCGTCGTGATCGACGGGGAACCAAAGATTCATTTGGCGACCATTGCCAAGCTGGCCGAATTTGTCTCCATCCCTAAGGCTGATCCACAAGTATCGAACGTCGATACTGCTTACCAGGATGTACGCCGGGATAAGTGCCGGATCCTCTATGGATCAAGCGCGACCCTCAAGGCGGTAACCGAGGCCTTGACCCGGGACAGCGTCAATTTTGCCTATGCCCCGATCTGGTTCGAACAGAGTGACATCACGGCGGCGCAAGTGAAGTTTGAGCTTGCCCGGCAGGGCCAAGTCAAGTCTGAACAAGCGGCTCGCGTTGCAGCTGAAGAGGAAAAACGCGTTACCGCCCAACATCTTGAGGAAGCGCAAAAGTCAAAGGCGGCGCAGGAAGCGGCTCTTCATCAAAAGAATGGTGCAGCCGCAGCTGCCCTTTTGAATATGTTCTCTGACGGCCTTAAAACAGAGGCCCTCGACGGGGCGATCAAAACGCAAGCTCCGTCTGGGATAGATATCGGAGCCCTGTTTCCCGATTTTGCTCGTTGGAATCAGCAACTCGGCCAGGACGCGTGGAAGGCAACCGACGTCAGCTCGTCCGTCGATAACTATGGCACGGTGACTTGGAAGAGCCGCAACCTAGAAGCGATCATCATCAAGACGGTCGTTAAGACGGCGAGTGCCGAACGCGGAGAATACAAAAGCGAATGTTTCGTCTTTGGCGCAGTGATCGACGACGAATTTAAGATGGTGCGCGATCCGTATGAGGCGAGGTGTGACAAGGACACTTCGCCGGATTGGGCGGTTGGCCATGAGCTGAAGAGCCTCTGGGTGGTTAACTAGGGCAAAAATAAAATACTCTTGGTTGGCTGCAGCAAGGCTGGTTCGGCCAGAGGCCGGTGACGTAATGGGTTCGTCGCGACGACTTTGGGAAGGGCTTGATTGACGGCTTCCACCCGCCGGGATAACGCTTCCTATCCAACGGGGGGGGCTTCGGGCGTGAGACAACTTTCATCTTTGCTTGTTCTGGCAATGATTGGCGCGGCAATCTGGACAGGTCTATCCTATTTTTCGATCACACAATCGCTGCCGAAGACGCTCCAAAGCATGATCGACCAGAACATTGCGGGCAATCATTTGAAGGTATCCTTTGTTAAGGTTCCGATTGTAGTCGCCATCCCTTTCATCAGTCCGGCAAAGACCGAAGGCTACTTTATGATCGAGAGGAAGGGCGGAGGATCAATTGGGGGGAATTGCGAACTGGAGGCGATCGACTTCGAGCTTCGCGACGCGGCCAACGATCAGATGACAGTTTGGATCGCTGGCGAGGGTTTGCAGAAACTTGCGCAGTGCGCAATGCTGCCCGTCACATAATCAAACCCTCTGTATTCAGTCTTGGAGCGAGAGTCTCGCCGACGAGATATGCAAGCCTATTCTTCGGTGTTGCGCTTGCTGCTTCTGCGTCAGCCGACTCGACGTAAGCGCTGTTGTGGGACCACCTTTCGCGAGTGGTCGTGATCTGTGAGGTTGCCGGTTCTGCATTGGGATCGGAGATCGGCTTGTGTCTGGACTTGGCCTTACGCTTGACCCGGAGCGGCAGCCTCGGGGTTTCGAGGTGATCAACGGTGCTGGTGGTCGGCGTCAGTGGTCGGTGGATGACAAGGCGCGGTTCGTCGCGGAGACGCTGGAGCCAAATCCAATAGACATGAGCTTGGCCGAGTTCGGGTTGCCCAATGCCGTTCCAAGGCCTGATAATCCGGCAGACCCGCACCGCCAAGAACGACGGTTTCGCCGTCGAGAATGGCCGACTTCACGGGCAGGCTGGCCGCAGCCTGAACCATTCGCTTGTATCGGTGCGACCAGTCATATCCTCGGCGTGTGAATGCTCGCGCCTTTCCGCCTTCAACGACCAGCTGCGTCCTATAGCCGTCGCATTATCTCGTGAAGCCAAATCTTCGCCTTCGGGAGCTTTCTCGACCAGTGTGGCGATTGGAACTCGATGAATGAAAGCCGTTCATTGGCCTGATCATATACTCGCAACTCCAGGAACTGCGACTCAAGCCACAGCGCCCCTGTCGGTTCCAAGCATTTTAGGAGAATTGCATTCCTAACCGTTGGTTGTCAGGAGTGACGACTATTGCAGCTTGCCATAGGAGACAACCTTTGCTTGCCTACCTCTTCCGCCATGAGAGGAGGCAAGCATGGAACGGTATTTCTCGGTGGCTATTGTGACGTTGCTTTGCAGCCTAATGATCTTTGGCATGGCGCTTACAGTCGCCAGAACCCACAAGAGGACGGGCATTCTCGCCCCGATCATGACTGGCGATCCGCTGCTTGAGCGGACAATCCGCGCTCATTCAAACTCGATCGAATGGCTGCCGATCTTTCTGCCGTCGATGTGGCTTTTCGCGGTCTACTGGAGCGCGCCATGGGCGGCTGCACTGGGACTGCTTTGGATAATGGGAAGGATTGCCTACTTCATCGGTTACCTGTCCGCACCGCTGAAGCGGTACCCCGGCTTCTTTATTCAATCTCTCGCCGCATTCGCCCTGCTCTTCGGCGCTCTTGGGAGGATCATATTCTTGATGATGCAGCGATAGGTGAGGCGCTCAAACCTTGCGACGTCACCCGATTAGGTCGGCGGGGTGAGGATACTTTGGCCGTTGATTGTTGCCGTATGTGCAGGCATCAGCTATAAGAAAAAGTTGCCGCACAGGAACTCGGGAACGCAAACAATACAAGAGCGCGGCAATCAATTTAATTGGGAGGAAGGCTATGCGACCGAAAATCCTCGCCGCTTACAGTCTCATCACGATTGCTGCAGTTTTGGCTAACATAGAGATCGCTAGATCTCAAGCGACGGAGCTGTTTTCTCAGTGTACAAAAGTATTACAGGGAAACGTATACGACAAGAATCGCGTGATAAATTATTCGTATCAGGCGAGGAAATTTAAAAATTGGGCTTGCGAGTCAAATTTTCAAACATCCAGACAGATGAGTGACTCATCATTCGCGCTCGATATTCCTCTCGCCGATATACCGATTGGAATCAATGCGACGGGCAGCGATTCACAATTTCAACAATCCCTCCATGAATGGTGTAATTCGGCAGACGCTCAGCTCTACGATGAAACGTTTCGGGATAAAAGTTCAGAAATTATAAGCAGCTCGATGGTAAATGCGTTCGAGAAGTGCGTGTCGATTTCTTCGTCGACTCTTTTGAACCAATTTGGTGTTTTTGCAGTGGCGACGCCAGAGAACTCGTTTCTCGACTCGTTTATCGTTGAGGTTACATTCAAGCCGCTGGGGGCAGGAGTTAATATCATTACTTCTGTAGAAGGTTCTGTAGAATGCTACTTTAATGGAGAGAAAATAGGGTTACCGTTCAGAACAAAACAGATGACGCTGGCGGTAACATGTAAAAAGCCAAGTGGTAACTCGGCACAACTCTCCATCAACACTGAGGCTTCCGGTAGGAGCCAACCTGTGAGCTTGCCGGGTGTTGATGTGCCCCGTATCGATGAGCTTCAGGGGCTCTACAACCGACTTGCATTTCGTACAGCGCAGCTGGAAGCTCGTCGGATTGAATACGCCTATGTCGACGTCCCGATTGCTGCGGGCGGTGCAGGGCGCGCTCGTGCGTCGATCCCCTGTCCGACGCCTAAATCAACGGTAATAGCGGGAGGAGCGTATATCCTCACTGGGGTCGCCACAATATACCAGCTTGAAAGTTATCCCTCGGATGACAAAAGCAAATGGAATATTGAGGTCCTGAACGTTGCTGGTTCTCAACGAGGTCCCGCAACCGTCCGGTTGCACGTTGCGTGTCAGATGCAGTGATCAATTGAAAGGGTATCACCCGTTTGTCGGAAAGTGAGAATCACAGGCAAAACGGAAACCCAGTCCGGCCTCTTATGTTCAAACGCGTCACTTCGCTTTGGACCAAAGCCAATCTCCGACCCCGATGCAGAACCGGCAACCTCACAGATCGGGACCACTCCCGAAAGGTGGTCCCACAACAGCGCTTACCGCGCACAGGAGGTCGCTGAGGATCTTTGCTGTCGCAAGGGTGAGATTGCAGTCCCTCTGCGTTAGTCGCTACTCGAAATTCGCTCGCGGAACGCGTTCGATGGTCAATGTCAGATTGTTGTCCATCTGATGGAGTGAGGCCGTAAACCGCTCCGAGGTAGCCTGCCTGACACCGACATACTCGGTGTACTTGAATCGGTACGCTCCATCGCCGCGCATTTCCCAGTGACCAGACATGCCGTCTTCAAGCTGGTAGGTTTCCGCGATCTGTTGCGCGAAATCGCCGATCGACATCCCATCGCCGATATCGAAGTAGCACTGGTAGAACCGCAGGCGGGCGGCAACGCCGTCGCGCATTACAATCTGCCCGCAAGCCTGTGGACCTTTAACTATGAACAGCGTCTGGCCGGTGGGTATGCCTGAGTTCATGCCTTCGGCAAGGGCAGCGAACGCTTGCAGCTCGGTGCCAACCCACTTCGAGCTTAAAACGAACGAACGATCCAGCGATTGCGTTAGCTGCGCTTCGGTCATGCCTAGTTCGATGCCGCGGAAGGTCGATCCATTCAAAGTGGTGTCCGTGACGGATTCTTCAGCCACGTTCGGGGCAGCTTGCTCGGCGTCGTCAGGACTGATTTCTTCGGCAACCTCAGGAATGGGGTCTTCACGATCGGCTCGCGCAACTCTGGCGGGACACAGCGCCTTGAAGGCCTCAATCGCCACATCATAGTTGGCTCTGTAATCAAGCACTTCGTGCGGAACGACGTCCGGCTGAACTATGTAGGAATAGTCGCCATCGGCAGCGCGGCCCTTGAATTGGAAGCCGTTGCCCCATGGGCTAATGAACTTTCCTGTAAAACAATTTGCTACGATGCTCGATTGAATTTTGGCGTCGGCCAACTTTTTGCCAACACATGTCTCACCGTCATCCCCGTTGGAATCGATACAGAAGCCCTTCGAGTTCGCGGCTGTGGGATCGAGGGTAATCTCGGCATGGTCCGTATCGATGCCAGACCGGCCTGTGATGGTCACAGTCATCCCGGCGCGTGATCCGTACGGCAGGAGATCTGCTGTCTCCGCTGCGTTGGCAACGCTGAGGCTTGGATCTATGGCCAGTTCGGCGATCAAGAAGACCGCCGCGCAGGCGAGCCAGATCCATAGGTATCTGAGCGGTGCGCGTATGACGGCCGATCGACGCCAGAGATAGCCGACTGGGGTCAGCAGCATGAACGGAACGAGTGCCTTGCCCGTCGGGTTTTGCCCAGCATTCTTGATCGCCTTGGCGTCCTTGTAGGCCAGCCAGAAAACGCCGATCGCTGCCCACAGCGATACGCCAGTGCTGATAGGCGGAATGTTGGGGTGGCCACCGGCGAGCAGGACGATCGTATCGGCAGCGAGGATGACCAGTGGCGAGAACGCGATCCATCTCGCCCATTTATCGACAACAGCTGTCGCGGGAACAGCCGTTTGAACAACACTCAACGGAGGCGGGGTTACCCTGACTTCCTTTGGGACAATGTCCGTTTCGGAGGCCGCCTTCCACTGGCTGCCGAAAGCATCCGTCCAAATACGTGTGTTTGCCGGAAGCGCCTTACTCGAGAACATGGCAGTCAGATCGGTTTCTTCGATCGGACCGCGCGGCTGTCCGTTTTCTTCGTAAAACCAGATCGTCATTTCGGAGCCACTCCCGAAGGCGTGGTCTTGGCCTTTCGAGCGCTTCTCCATGCGAAGAATGCCATGGCGGCGAGAATCAGGTCCGCGAAGGCCCAAACCTTCATGTCGGTGAAGCTGCTGGCGGCAATGAAGGCGAACAGGCTGCCGACGACGAAAATGATCGCCGAGACTAACGGCAGGCCAAATGCAAAGGCTCCGCCGACGAAAAACAGCAGCCCGACCAACACGCCAACCGACCCGGCTCCAGCGAGGTCGTGGTTGGCTGTGATGCTTCCGCCCGTTGCCACAGCGCAAGACTGTAGCATCGAAATCAAGCCGAGCAGAATTCCGGTAATTCCAACTGCAATTTTCATATCAATCCCCCTGAAGCTTCGTAACCAGTTTGCTTAGAACCTGAAGCAATCCCCGCAATGAATAGGGGACTGTCAGTCCGTCGATTGTCAAGCCGTTTATATTGCCTTCTTGCCCACAATGAATGTGCGCAAGATCATTGGCTGGAATCTCCGCAAACTGCGAGCTGAGCAAGGTTTGTCGCAAGAGCGGCTGGCATTGGCGGCGGAGATTGATCGATCTTACGTTGGCCGCATCGAGCGCGGTTCGGAGAATGTCACCATCGATACGTTGGATGCCTTGGCAATTGTCCTTGGTGTGCCCGCCGCGGCTCTTTTGGTCGAGCCTGCCAAAGGGGAGCGGCAGCCTATGCCGTTGTCGTCCGGCAGAAAACCGAAGCAAGCCTAAAGGGGCTGGCGGATGTACCCCTGTGCCCTGTGCAGCGGAGGCCATCAGTATTCCTCCGGCAGCATGACGGTCATCACGCGAATGGTGACGGCTGGGTCGGAGGCATCGGGCGAAAGGTTCGCCAGCGTCCGGTCGTAGGTGTCGATCTTGAAGAAGATCTGCCGGTCGCCGACGTGCAGCAGAGCGCAGTCGTGCTGCTCATAGGGATCGTTGTCCTGGTCGAATGCGTCGAAGTTGGCGACGGCCAATAGAATGGCGCCGATCTCTTGGGCAGGCAGTGCGGCGACACCGGCGGTCATCATCATGCGCCCGCCAGCACCCGTCTGGCGCAGCTGGTCGTTGAGGGTCCGAATGCGCGCGGTTCGATCGGCCGCCGATAGCCGACCGACGCGCTCTGTTGAGCATGTCATGAGGTGGTTCCTTCGAATGGATGAGTGATTGAGGGGGTGGCGGGCCGGATCGAACCCGGCCCGTTTGTAGGCCGCTTATTTCTTCGCCAGCTGGCGGGGGTGGATCAGGCCGAGCTGGTAGTAGCTGCGGTCCACCTG
Source organism: Mesorhizobium sp. M7A.F.Ca.US.010.02.1.1 (assembly GCF_004023085.1). Taxonomy (NCBI): domain Bacteria; kingdom Pseudomonadati; phylum Pseudomonadota; class Alphaproteobacteria; order Hyphomicrobiales; family Phyllobacteriaceae; genus Mesorhizobium; species Mesorhizobium sp. M7A.F.Ca.US.010.02.1.1. The sequence goes on from NZ_RZRV01000034.1 coordinate 7,813, forward strand.
GGGGGCTTCCGGATAGTCCCTGAACTTCAGGGTAAAGATCCCTTTGGCCTTCGCCTTCATGATCCGGGCTTCGAAATATCCCTCGTCGGGACCCTCTGACGCCAGCACCATGTCGCCGACGGCCAGCTTCGCCCAAAGGTCGCCACCGTTATCGCCAGCGGCACCGCCCCCTTCGTCGCCCTCGCCGTGGCTCGCCACCGGCGTAGGCGAGCCCGCTGAAGCGTTTTCAGGGCTGTCGGCGGCCTTGTCGTCGCCCGGCCCGCCGTCGCGCTCGTCAGCGACCCCCGCAAGGGCCGCGATACGGGTGTAAACCTCCGATTTGACGAAGGGGACAAAAGCCTTGCCGCTATCGAACAGCTTGCCAGCCGGAAGGCGCATGACGATCTCGGGTGCTTCGCCGGGCTCAACGCGGTGCGAATGCATCCCCATCAACCTTGCAGCACTTTCTGCCGCTTCAACCTCGGGCAGCAGGAACACCGAGGCATGGGGCTTGCGGGATTCATCCCGGCCAAAAACGATTAGCGAGCGGGTGGTTTCGGAGGCGACATTCATAATTGTCTTGCCTCCTGATATGACAAAGGGCCCAGAGGGGCCCTTACGGTGTGCTGTGCGTGGTGCCGACACGGCGCGTCGGGTCGATCTGTCAAAGGCATGTTAAAGCTCCTGTTAGGGTCTGGCCTAACCGCGTCAGCCGACGCAGTTCGCCTCGCTCAGCATATCAGGAAAACATTCCTAAGTCAACAAATCTCAATTTGCTGGGCCCAAAAGTGGTCCTGACGGGGCCGCGAAAATGGTTCCGTCAGAACCTAGCGTTTAGAACTCGAACTGGGCACCGACACGCCGCCGAAAGACATTGCCAACCTCGTCATGGGAAGGGGCACTGCCGGTGAAGGGCTCCATGAGCAGGTCGTAGCCGATGTCCACCGCCACCCTGCAATGGAAGCGCTTTTCAAACTTGCGGGAGCTGCGAACACAGAGGCGGTTGCCAACATAGCTGGGCAGCAGGCCGCGGTCACAACCGAGCGCCGAAGTTGCAGCGTCGACAACGTCCATCTTTTCTACCCACATGCCCGTCGTGGAAATGCGAGCGATCCCCTTGAGGAAGACGACGCTCTGCTGGGTCATCTCAATGGGGGAGCTATCCTGCAAGACTTTCTGACTCGAGTCGTCGAGCACCCGAAACATACACCGGCCGACGAGAGGCTCGATGTACGGTGAATCGATCGTCGCATCCAGGCGCAGGAAAATATCATCAAGCAAGAAGTCAAAGGCACGAGGCAGGCTGCATTCTCGATTGCCGGACCTCAGCAAGCCGGTCAACAATTCTCGCAGGTCATCGCAGGTGGAAACTTCGCGGGGATTACGCATATTTGTCATCTCCTATGATCAATCCACGTCGGTGTGGACGCTGCGCTTTACCGAGCGATTCTTGTTACCCTGCGCTTTCCTGATCGGCCGTGACGGGGTGCGTTAAACGGGGTTGCGCATCGCCATCTCTCACCGACTTCGTTCTCACCGGAACCTCTGATGTGCTGCGCGGCAGGATGAAAAGCTCGTCGTAGCCGACCCGTGAGCTCTTCGCGCCTTTCAGGCCATAGTCCGTAGCGAACCATCCATCGTGCGTGATCGGCTGGGCGTCTATGCGAAACAGGGGCTTGCCATTGCCGGTGTACTGGTTCTGATGTTCGTAGAAATGGTCCTCCAACGTCCCCTTCATCCTCGACCACGGTGGGACGGCAGCGATGGCATGGACGTGCCGTCCATTGTTCACCACGGCGTCTCGGAAGCTATGTTTTTCGGTTTTGGAAACGGGGAAGTCAGGGCAACACACCCACAAGGGGAGAAGGTCTGGCGGGACATTGCGAGGCTTGCGCTCGATGCGAGTGAGCACCTTCGCGTAGACGCGCTCGAGCTCGTCACGCATCTGCCACGCAACGTTGCTCGCGGATCCTCGGAGATGGTTGAACGTGAAAGTTAGGAAGGTCAGCCGCCAGCCTTGCCGGACCCGTTCTCTGAACATGTAGCCATACCCGGCGATCAGATATTCCATGATAGGCATCTCTTAGGACCTCCTCGAAGTTGTGTATGACGGGTGTTGTCGTATGATGATCGGTGCAGTGATCAGCGTTGCTGCGAGTGCACAATGGTTTCGTACGATTTCAGGCACAGGTACCCATATGCAGGCTCCTAAAAACCGGCATCTGACCTTGTGAAGAGCAGCACTTCCTGCGCGGCGAATCCGACGCATTGATGCTGGTCGATGTGCTTGAAATTGGCATCCCGGCTGATGGGGGACATGGTGCTTTACGCAATGCATCCAGTGTTGCGATTTGGCGCCTACAGGTAGCCTGAGAGAGATGGATGGTGACCGGCGCACCGACATCGGCGGTCACCATCATTCCTAGCTGTCACGTGGCTTCAACTTCACCAGCCTCTGCACACGGATCTCAGTCATAGCGCCCAGTTCTTCGATGGTGCCGATCAGTTTGACCTTGCAAGGAACAGCCAAGCTGGTCAGGGAACGGACATTGTCCGGAAAAACCGCCTTCAGAAGGCAGGAGACGGCGGTCTTGTCAGGCAAGCCCGACGTCATGCTAGAACCGACACCGGACGGCTTCGCACTGACGCTTTTGGCCTCCGTCTTGACGGAGCTCTGACCTTCACGCTTGGACCGGTTGATGCCTCGATATCCGCCGCGCTGTTCGAGAGTCTTCACCATTCGGCTTGGCGGTGTGCCCTCATCAAGCAACACTTTCACCGCCCGCCATCGCTCACTTGCCTGCTTGGATTCGGACGAGCCACGATACCTCCGCAGCATGAACCGCACCGCCTCAGGTCGGTGTTTTGGTTTTGGTCTGCCCTTCTTCACCTCGTCGGTCCAGAAAGGCAAAGCGATAAATTCTAGCCAAGCCCTCTCGTCCCTTGCAAGCTCTTGTCCCTTGGCAACGATTGCGGCTACCGCCTCGTAGTCAAGCTGAACCGTGGCTTCCGCCATGCCTTCGATCATGTCGCCTTGATCTGCAGCGAATCGTTCAAATTCCTGGGCTTTCCGGCGAGCAGCTTCATTCTTCGGTCTGCCCGAAGAATCGCCATTCGATTTGCGGGCTGCCTTTCTTCTCAAAACAGCATGGTTCTCTGAAGCCTTGCCAAGATTTCTTCTCTTGCGTATCGTCATGGGTGCACCTTTCGTTTGCGGTCGAACGATTGTTCAGACCCAAGTCGTGAGTAAGGAAACCGGCGACCGTGCAGTCGCCGGGTTATTGAGTTCGGGGATGGCGCACTAGCCGATCGTTACGTCGATCCGCGTGTCGTACTGCTTATTGAAGGTCCTGGAGCTCTTGACGACCGTAGTGCCGTCGTTGTTCTCGATGGCGATCAAATCGGTGAGCCCAAGTTCCCTCAGAAGGAGAGCCACGACTTCCAAAAACGGCAAAACTTTGCGGCCGTTGTCCAGAAGGAAACCCGCGACCGTGCAGTAAAACTCAGAGAATCCCCAACTGTAACGGACGACTCCGATGGGTTCGAAGCCTTCTTCGTCGATCTGCACCATTTCACAGAGGTACTTCTCCATCGGCATCTCGATTGAAAATGGTAGGCCTTCCTCAAGTCGAAAACGCATGTCGGTCATCGCGTCGACCGCAGGTGTGGTGAGAAACTGATGGCCTCTTCCCTCATCCAGCTTGTCAAAGAGGAATTCCATCATTTGCGGCAGCTTCTTGATCGTCTTCATTTCCTGTTCCTTCGAATTTTGGCAGCAAGGAGCCCGCTCAGCCCCGGAGGAGGCTTGAGGTGAAAGTTCGCTGCTGCGGGGTTATGGGTGCTCGGCCGACTAGCGCACGGGCACTAAGCGCTCAGACGGAAGCCGACCGGGACAGTTTGTTGATCAGAGCGTGGATGTCAGCCGCCCGCGAAGCCGTCGTACGAGACCCTTTTCGGAGCGAACCCGCGACACCCACGACGAGCGTCTAATGGGGATCGGGCCTGCAGGAGCCAGTATGTCTTTCGGGCGGCTGAAATCCCGGTTCGGCAATACTCGTGGAACTTTCGAGTGCTTCATTCATGTAGCCTCCTTTGACTTGCGGCTCACTATCGAGTTGGCACCATGAACATAACAAAGGACCCAAGTCACCGGGCACTAGCGAGGTATACCACTCCACAGCAAGATATTGATTTTGCGCCGATAAAGCGTTTTTAGGCGATCACGCGAGGTCGAGAAAGCGCCTCAAATAACTTGCCAGGCAACTTCACCCTTGGGAGCTCTCTGGGTAAAAGGTGCAGCGGAAAACCAGGCGACCAAATGGAGGTTAAAGCTCGAGGGTCAAGCGATGAACGGAACTCGCGCACCGCCCATTTGCAGCCTGCCAGGTATTCGGCTATTTCGGGGAGCCGCTGCAAGAGATCATCTATTTTCTCGTAGAAATCCGGCTCCTCGGGATCAAGCCCAAGGTCGAGTGTAGGAAAATGATACAACTCGACATAATCGAAAGGCATTACGGCCGCGTTGCTCCTCCAAAAAGCTCGGAATGCTTTTTCTCCCATTTCAAAGTCTTTCGAGAACCCGTTATTTTCTACAATATGGAAGGCCTTTCCGATACTTGAATCTATACTATTATGTCTAGCGTTCGTAAAAAAAGAACATATTTCAGCGTTCTTGTCCCTTCTCGTGTAGTATTCATGTTCGTAATCCATATGAAAGGGGAAAACGACCTTCCCTAGAAATAAATCAAATATTAATGATATATCTATGTCGTTTTGAATCGCTTTTTTTTCGGATTCAGGAAGCTCCTGTAGGCGGCTCACGCCATACTTTTGAACTAGGTAGCCACAGTGGAGTAATAGTACATAGGCGGCAAGATTTCGGACCTCTCCTGGCCACCGAAGCCATGCGACAAACGCAAATAATGCCGACCTAACTGCTTCGGGGTTGAAGCGACCTGGAGCAGCCAAGGTGGCGATGGACGTCTCAATCAGCCTTGTTCCATTGCTGGCTTCAGTCTGCTCTTGGTGACGTTTACGCTCATCTAGCCAACGCTCAAGCGTCTTTCGAGGTACAGACACCTTACGGGCCGCGTCAGTGGAAGTAAGGCCAAACGCGATCTTAGTTTCATACGCCTTTAACGCGGCTGTCTTTTCGATCTCTGAATAGCGCTTCGCGCGGCCCGACGATTCTGGAAGCATGAGGGTATCTTTGATTTCCAAAGGAGCTGATGCTGGTTCTGCTGCGACGACACTCTCTGAACATCTTATTGTTAAGATCGTTAGTACGGAAGCTGGTAGGCGCCTTTCGACCGCCAGTGCCGCCGTCAATTTCGCGCTTCCGGTTCCGAGCGCTAATGATCAGTCGAAACGGTGCTGTTTCGCTAATATAGTACCGCCACCGGAACTCCTTCGGCACGTGTGGCGCAAGCCATTGAAAGGCAAAGGCCCGGGGGATCCAAAGCCTTTGGAACGCCGCGCCGGATGCCACTTCCGGATCTCTTCACAGTTCTCGGCGGTGACATCACGGGAGGCTATGCCCAGTCGACTCGCGGTCCCTCCGGAGGAGCGGTAGGGCTACCCAGGATTCTGGTTCATGGGTTTCGGATGGAGATGCGCCCTGCGACGCTCACCACATACCCTGCCCCCTCCTCTCCTACGTGGCAGCCTCGACTTTGCAACACGTCGGTGTTACACAACTCGCTAAAGTCGGCTTGCCTCGCCATTGATTTTGTTGTCTTTTCTCTGCATTTTGCCCATTCCGCCTCTGGGCACCATTTTCCCAAGGTCCATTCTGGACACACCCCATCGCGTCGCCGCCAGCATCGCCAAGTGAAATCACTTTGCGCACATCGGCCCGCCGACGGATTTAATTTGCTTGGCCACCCCTCAACCCTAGGGCAAACTGCCTGCCGGGGCTGCAGGAGGTGAAATGAGAGCACGCGCAGCAACGCTTGGGGATCTGGAGGATGTCTTTCGTGGTCTGTCCAAGCGGATGTCGGACGAATACGTCGCGGCCGGCAAGGACAGCAAGATCGCCTACGACAATCTGATGATGAATTTGAAGGAGGGCCGCGCGCACGCGCTTGTCGAGGGCGACAAGGCCGTGGCGATCATCGCCTGGCATGAGAACAGCGACGCCGCCGACACGCTGTTCGCCGCACGGGAGGACTTCTTCCGTGCCGCGACCGTTCGCTTCTGCAAGCGGCATATCCGGCACATCCAGGCGCTCGCCGGCAACCTCGCCATCCACTCGCGCAGCTGGCTGCAGGGGCCGGATGTCGCAAGATGGTTTGGCGTTATCGGCTATGTCGAGCGCGGCCGGGAGAATGGCGCCACTTTGTTCGAGCTGCCGCCGGCTCGCGGATAGGCAATCGCGGGATATTGCCTGGCAAGCTTGCAGTTTCGAGCGCTCTCCCAGGAGGGCGCGAAGAGACTTTTCCACCAGCCGTCCTGGCAGAAGCTGTGAGGCGTGCTGCCGTTGATTTCCAGATGTTTCCTGCGACTATCGGCACGCACACTTGCGGAAGATAGAGGTCGAAACAATGCATCTGGACCACTCCGATCACGTCTTCGTCGACCTCGTGCCCGAGCAGTTCGGCGCGTCGGAAACCATCGTGGCGCGCTATCGCGGGCTTGTCGCCACCGCCTTTCGCTATCGATCCGGCGTTGCCGGGCTTCGGATCAGCAACGCGAAGGGCGAAATCGTCATGCTGCCGTTCCAAGGACAGCAGATCTGGGACGCGACCTTCCTCGGCCGCTCCCTGACCATGCGCTCGATGTTCGATGAGCCGGTCGCGACCCGGGACTATCTTTCCAACTACGGCGCGCTCTTCATTCACTGCGGCGCCACCGCAATGGGAAATCCGGGCCCGGATGACCGTCACCCGCTTCACGGCGATCTGCCCAATGCGCCTTATCAGGACGTGCAACTGATCGCCGGCAGCAATTCCGAAGGACCCTTCATGGCGCTGACGGGGCGCTGCCGACAGACCGTCGCTTTCAGCCATGACTATGTGATGGAGCCGACCGTACGGCTGCAACTCGATGCCAGCAGCGTCGCCGTCGACATCGTGATCGAGAACCTGAAACGCTCGGCCATGGAGTTGATGTACCTGGCGCACATCAATTTCAAGCCGGCCGATGGCGGGCGCCTGGTCGACACCGTAGCGGATGATTCCGCGGACATTGTCGTGCGCCAGACGCTGCCGCCCTTTTTCACACCGAGCGAAAGCTACCTTGCTTACCGCGATGCCGTTGTCGCCGATCCTTCGCGGCATCGCCTGCTGACCAAGGGCGAGCCGATCGACCCAGAACTCGTGCTGACGATGAGGGCTAAGGCGGACCTCCAGGGCTGGGCGCACGCCTTGCAGGTCCATCCGGACCGTACGGCGGATTTCGTCAGCTTTCGCCCCGACGAGCTCAATTATGCCGTCCGCTGGATCACGCGCGGCGCCGACCAGGACGCACTTGGCCTCGTGCTGCCGGCCACCGCCGAACCAGACGGCTATCTTGCGGCCAAGGAAAGAGGCCGCCTGGTTCGCGTCGTACCCGGGGAAAAATTCCGCTGTGCCCTGCGTTTTGGCGCTATGGACGCGGACGCAGCCGCACAACGGGAACAAGCCATCGCAGCGTTGAGAGGTGAAGGCCGTTAGTCGCAAGCCCTGACCGCAAATGCTGCCTGAACCGCGCGATTGACCGTGACCGGCAGGATCGACATGTGGTTCTCGCCGGCGTGCAGCTCGAAGCGCGCGCGCACGCCCGGGAAAGCATCAAGCCGCTGCGCCATTGCCCGCGCGAATTCATCGGTGCGTGTCACCTTCTTCTGCCGCAGGCGCTTTTCCTCGTCCTCGGCGCCAATCTGGAACGGCGCCAGCTTCTCGGTCTCGTACTCGCCGGCCGACAGGATCATGGTCGCCGTCAGGCCAGCGGGAACGGCGGCCTCGAAGGTTTCGAGAAAGCGGTCGATGGCACGCTCTTCCCAATAGAGGGCGGGGCTCGCCGCGATCCAGGTCTGGAAGGCACACGGCCGCGTGAACAGGGCATAGAGCGCGAACAGGCCACCGAAAGAATGGCCGTAAAGCGCCTGGCGGTTTGTGTCGACCGTGACCCGACCGGCGACCCATGGCTTGAGCTCGTCTTCGATGAAGGCAAGGAATTCCGCTGCCCCACCCGTCCGAACTTCGGGCGTGCCCTCGTAGAAGGGCGGGTAGGTCTTGCCCGGCGGCGGGCCGAGATCCCATGAGCGGCGCAACGGGTCGTAGGCGCCCTCGACGGGATAGCCGATGGCGACGATGACGCCCCAGCCGACATTGGTGCCCGTTGGATAGAAGGCCTGCGCGCGCATGGCGTCGACCGCCGTGCCGATGACGGCATTGCCGTCGGTCATGTAGAGGACCGGCCAGCCGGCTTCTGGCACCGGCCCGGACGGCACATGCAGGAATATCCGCCAGGGGGCGCCGCCCTGCGCCGGGACGAAGTCGTGGATCGTGGTGTCGGCAATCAAGGCTGGCGCCGCCATCGACTTGGACATGGATATCTCCAGAGGGACAAAAAAGTCAGCGGCGGCGCAGCAGCCACATCAGCACCGGGCCGCCGATGAGCGTGGCGACGAGACCGGCCGGGATCTGGCGCGGGAAGATGGCGGTGCGGCCCACCCAGTCGGCGGCGACCATGATCAGCGCGCCGGCGAGCACCGCGCCAATGGCCTGCGGCAGCGCACGGGAGAGGCCAAAGCGACGGGCAAGGTGCGGCGCCATCAGGCCGATGAAGGTCAGCGGACCGACGATCAGCGTCGAGGCTGCGGTGAGTGCCGCGACCACCAGCAGCACGAAAAGCCGCGTCCTCTTCAGGTCAATGCCAAGGCCCTGCACAGCGGCGGGGCCAAGCGGCAGGATGTCGAGCCAACGCATGAAGAAAGGCGCGAGCGCGAAGAGGCAGACGGCGATACCACCGGTCAGCAAGGCGTCACCGACATCGACGCCATAGGTCGAGCCGGTCAGCCAGTTGAGCAGCAGCATGGCACGCGGATCGCCGGTGGCGGTGAGCACCAGGATCAGCGCGTCGAACAAGGCCGTCAGGGCAACGCCTGCGAGCAGCAGCCGCTCCGGCGCATAGGCGGCACGGCGGCCGATCGCCAGCGTCACCAGCAAAGCGGCGAAGGCGCCGATGGTTGCCGCCGCCGTCTGAACCGGGCGTCCGGCATCGGAGAGCGCAAACAGCGCCACCATCATGCCAAGGGCGGCACCGGCGCTGATGCCAAGCACTTCCGGGCTGGCCATCGGATTGCCGGTCAGCCGCTGCATCATCAGCCCGGCGAGCGCCAGCATCGCCCCGGCGCTCAGCGCGGCAAGCACACGAGGCCACCGCCACGACAGCAAAGGCTGCAACTGGTCGCCGAAGGCGAGGGTCCAGCCATGCGGACCCGGTCCATAGAGCAGGGCCAGCCCGAGCAGCAGAAGCAGAGCCAGGCCGATCGCCACCAGCACAAGGCCGGGCCGGCTTGCGCGCGGCAGGCGCGCGGCCATCAAGGTCGGGACTTCCGAGCCAAGAGCAAGGCGCGGCAGCAGCCAGAGAAGCAGAGGCGCGCCGAGAAGTGCTGTGATCGCTCCGGTCGGCAGCAGGTCGCCTTGCGGTCCAGTGGCGATCTGTACGGCCTGGTCGGCTGTCCACAACAGCGCCCCGCCGATCAGCGGCGCCATCACCAGTTGTTGGCCCAGCCGCCGGGCACCGCCGATGCGCGCGAGCGTCGCCGCAGCCAGGCCGACGAAACCGATGACGCCGACAGCGGCAACGACAAACGCGATCAGGGCGACCGCGGCCGCCAGTCCTGCGAAGCGATAGGCGCCGAGCGGCACGCCAAGGCTGCGCGCGCCTTCATCGTCGAGACCAAGCAGGGCCAGCGGCCGCACCATGAGGAAGATCGCCAGTGCCGCGCCGCCGATGCGTGGCAACAGCCACAGTGTCATCGACCAGTCCTGCTGGCCCAGCGAACCGGCGCCCCAGATGAACAGGCCGGCCAACCATTCATGCCGCAGCACAATGAGGGCAGCGCCGATAGCGCCGGCATAGAGACTGACAACAAGCCCCGCCAGCACGACCGAAAGCGGTGACAGGCCTTTGTGCCAGGACAGAGCGATGACGGCGGCAAGGGCAACGAATGCGCCGCCCAGCGCCACCCATTCGCGGCCAAAGGCAAGCAGCGACGGTGACAGAAGCGTTGCTAGTGCCAGCGCCAGATAGGCGCCCGCCGAGACGCCAACCGTTTCGGGCGAGGCAAGCGGGTTGCGCAGAACCTGCTGCAGGACGGTTCCGGCAAGCCCGAGCGCCGCACCGCATAAAAGGCTGACGGCAAGCCTGGGCAGGAAGGCGTAGTGGACGAGCACCTGCCGCATATCATCAATGTCCGGGGCGGCGAGCGATTGGAGCCAGAGCGCCGATGGCAGCTGCACGGTGAGGTTTGAGACGGTTGCCGCGATCGCCGTCGCGAGCAGCACCGCGCAAAGCAGGATCGCGCCTACCGGCTGATTGCCAAGAGAGCCCCATGGCAAGGCGCGGCCCGACGGCGCAAGCTTTCCTTCTTGAGTGACGGCCGCGGCATCCTCAGCCATGGGCGGCCTCCGCGGTCATCGCCGACGCCAGGACCCGAGCAAAACGGCGCGCGGATGGAAGCGCGCCAAACATCAGGACGGCAGGAAGGCGCATGATCCAGCGGTTGCGCACGAAAGGCATGGCGTTCCAGACCGGACTTTCGGTCAGCGTGCCGCCAGCGCCCTCAGGCAAGGGTTCGAGATAGGCGAGGCGCGCATCGCTGGATGTTGCCAGCCCGTCGATACCGACGGTCGAAAACCCCCAGTAATTGGTCTCGGCCGTCCACGCGTTGCTGAGCCCGATGCGGTCGAACACCTCCTGAAACAGGCTCTTTGCGCCGTAGACGCGCACATTGCGGGGGTCCAGGAAGCTGACGACATAGATCGGCCGTGCCGACAGCGGCGCCAGTTGCTGGCGAACTTCCGTAAAATACGCGTCTGCCGCCGCGATCAGCGCTTCGCCTTCGCTTTCCTTGCCGACAAGCCCGGCGAGCTGGCGCGTCGCCTCGACGGCGTGCTGATAGGGCTGCCCGGCTTCGGTGTAGAGACCGATCGTCGTCACCGGAGCCACGCGTTCGAGCAGCGGCTTGATGCCGTCGAGATACGGCATGGACAGGATGATGTCGGGCCTGAGCTGCTGCAGGAATTCAAGATTGGGCTCGAGCAGCGTGCCGACATCGGCGATGTCAGGCGGCAGCCGCGGCTCGACCACCCATTTCTCCCAGACCTCCCGATCGGCAATGGCGACCGGGCTGACGCCGAGCATGAGCAAGGTCTCGGTCAACCCGTCATCCAGGCAGACTATGCGCAACGGACGGGCTTCAGCCGTGGAGAACCCCATGCCGGCGAACGGCAGCGTGAAAAGCCCGAGCGCCTGGCGCCGGGTCATTCGGCTGCGCAAGTGATCGGACGCGGCTCTCGACTGGGGCTCTCGGTCTCTCTGCAATGCGGCGTGCCCTGCTTTTCGGGATACGGTCTCCAGTGACCACTGCCCGGTTGACTATGAAACATGAGTTTAATAGTCAACATTTTGGTGGCCTGACAAGTCAACTTTTACGCAACCGCATGCCAGGCGCAGCCGCCGCTTGGCCGCAAGGCGATTCGCCCGTACAACAGCGCTGTGCGATGTGGCCGCCAAAAAATCACGGCCCGCGAAGCCCAATCCGCGCCTCGCATCATTTTTCCTCCACGAAGGCATTCCATGATAGACGAAGCCACGGTCGCCTTTGGGCAGCCGTTTCCTGGATTGCCTGAGAGACCAAAGACGGCCAAGGAACGAACCAAAAAAGCCGGCAGCAAGCCGCCGCCTGAAGACGTCAAGGACCGGTCGAACGCATCAAGGCAGCGCGATCGGGTTGCACTCGGCAAGGCTTGATGATTTGTTGCCGCTATACGGAGAACGAATGATGCGAGAGCCTGCCGGTCAAGACGAATACGGGTCGACGAACCCCTTCGATCCGGACGACCTGCCGACGTTGAACGCAATCGGCCCGAGCATGGGTAGCGGCAATGATTTCGAGAGATATGCCGTTGCCGTGATCATCGTGTTCGGTGCGCTGATCATTGGCGGGCTGATGGCCGCATCGATGGTCTTCGGGCACCGCAACGGCTTCCTCTTCGCGCTTGGCGGCGCCACGTCCGCCTGGATATCCGGAAACGCGCTGCTGCTCGACCGGCCGCGTATCTATGCGCTGTTCGTCGGCATTGCCGCCTTGATGCTGGTTGCGTCCACCCTCACGCTGGTCTTGTGACGGTCAAATCGGTGTGAGCCGATCCACTTGAGCAGCGGGCGATCAACCCGAATCGCCGCGCGGCACCAAGCTTTTCCTCCGAGCTGTCAGTATCCGAGCGCCTCGCCAGAGGCCGCGCGGCTGTCGATGGCGCCGTTGTAGCGCGCGCCGCCGCCCTTCTCGATTTCCGCCAGGCTCTTGCCGCCGACCAGGATGCCGGCCGCCTGCCCCCAGGTCTGGTCAGCGAGATCGAGGTGATATCCCATGCCGGCCAGCAGCTTTTCTGTGTCCGGCGACAGGCCGAACGGCTCGACATAAACCTTGTCGGGCAGCCATTGATGGTGGATGCGAGGCGCGTCGATCGCCTCCTGGATGTTCATGCCGTGGTCGATGACATTGACGATCGCTTCCAGCGTGATGGTGATGATGCGCGAGCCACCCGGGCTGCCGATGACCATGAACGGCTTGCCGTCCTTGGCGACCACGGTCGGGCTCATCGACGACAGCGGCGTCTTCTTCGGCTGGATGGCGTTGGCCTCGCCCTGGACCAGGCCATAGAGGTTGGGCACGCCGGGCTTCTGGGTGAAATCGTCCATCTCGTTGTTGAGCAGGATGCCGGTGCCGTCGGCAACGACGCCGGCGCCGAAGGACCCGTTCAGCGTGTAGGTGACCGCGACCGCATTGCCTTCATCGTCGATGATCGAATAATGCGTCGTCTCCTTGCTCTCGCCAAAGCCCTTCGGCATCAGATCCTGCGACACGCCGGCCCGGAACGGGTCGATCTTGTCGCGGATATCCTTGGCATAGGCCTTATCGAGCAATTTCGAGACCGGATTGTCGACGAAATCGGGATCGCCGAGCGCGGAATTGCGGTCGACATAGGCGTAGCGCATCGCCTCGACCATGACATGGACCGTCTCGGCCGAACCGGCACCAAGGTAGGACAAGGGATAGCCCTCCAGAACGTTGAGGATTTCGCAGATGGTGACGCCGCCGGAGCTGGGCGGCGGCGAGGAGGTGATCTCGTAGCCGCGATAGGTGCAGGTCACGGGCTTGAGTTCGCGCACCGCATATTGCTCGAAATCCGGTTTGGCGAGAATGCCGCCCTTGGCGCCGCTCGCCTTGACGATGGCATCGGCGATGGCGCCTTTGTAAAAGGCATCCGTACCCCTTTCGGAAATGGTTGCGAGCGACGCCGCGAGGTCGGGCTGGACCAGCCGCTCGCCGATGCCATAGGGCTTGCCGTCGGGTTTCAGGAATATGGCGGCGGCCGCGGGGTCCTTCGCCAGCCTGCCGGCACTGCCGGCAAAAGAGGCGGCGTCGCCCTGGTTGAGGATGAACCCGTCCTTGGCGTAGCCGATTGCCGGCGCCATCAGATCCTGGCGGGACAATTTGCCGTATTTTTCGCGGGCCATCTCCAGACCGGCCACCGAACCCGGCACGCCGACCGCAAGATAACCGTCGAGACTCGCCCCCTTCACCGGGTTGCCGTCCTTGTCGAGATACATGGTTTTTGTCGCCGCCAGCGGCGCCCGCTCGCGGAAATCGAGAAAGGTCGATTTGCCGTCCTTGAAGCGGATGGTCATGAAGCCGCCGCCGCCGACATTGCCGGCATTGGGGTAGACGACCGCGAGCGCATAGCCGACGGCAACCGCCGCATCGACAGCATTGCCGCCCTTCTTCAAGACCTCGATGCCGACTTCGGACGCCAGATGCTGGGCCGTCACCACCATGCCGTGCTCGCCCTTGGCAGGCGCCGGCGAGGCGGCGAAGACGCCCGTCAACGGCGCCAGGGCAAAGGTGATGGAAAGACTGGCGGCGATCAGTGTTCTGCGGGTGAGCGGCATGGCCTGCCTCCGGGAGCGTGAGGGGTGCGCCTAGAAGAGCCTCTTGGGGTGGGTTAGTCTAGCCAATAATAACGGGTGGCGATCCTTCACACCCCCCTCTGTCCTGCCGGACATCTCCCCCGCAAGGGGGGAGATCGGTTGTTGTCTCTGCTTTCGCCAATCTTCGACATTGCAGGAAGAGCGCTGCCGATGAAGCGGCCAATCTCCCCCCTTGCGGGGGAGATGTCCGGCAGGACAGAGGGGGGTGCTCAAGTGCTGTCCTCGCCTCTGTCGGATCGACGGAAACGTCGAATTATGGGCTACACAATGCCGCCAGAGCCGCCGGCGACCGCCGGGCGTTCGGCCGCGACTTTCGCCCGGTAGCCCGCCGCACGATACGCCGCGACCGGATCAATGGCGCCGCCGGTCTTCAGCCGCGCCATGGCGAGGATCGGCTCGACATCGGTGCGGTAGGCGGCTTTTAGCGTCTGCGTCGCCATCAGCGCGTCGTTCAAGTCCTGAAAACCTTCCAGCGCCTTGCGGTCGACGAGCAGCGCCTGCGCATAGGCGCGCTGCACCTCGACCGCCGACAGCATCAGGCTTTCGATCGGGTCGGTTACGTTGTGGCTCTGGTCGAGCATGTGCGCCGGGTCAAAACCCTCGGCGCCGGAAAGTTCTGCATCGACCAGTTCGTTGAAGACGAGGAACAGCCGGTAGGGATCGATCGAACCGGCATCGAGATCATCGTCGCCATATTTCGAGTCGTTGAAGTGGAAGCCGCCAAGCTTCTTGAACTGGATCAGCCGCGAGACGATCATCTCGATGTTGACGTTGGGGGCATGGTGGCCAAGGTCGACGAGACAGAACGCCTTGTCGCCCAATTCCCTGGCGATGATGTAGTTGGTGCCCCAGTCCTGCACGACGGTGGAATAGAAGGCCGGCTCGTACATCTTGTGCTCGGAAAACAGCTTCCAGCCGGCGGGCAGCCCGGCGTAAACCTCTTTCATGGCGTCGAGATAGCGCTCGAACGCCTTGGCGAAATTGACCTGGCCCGGGAAGTTCGAGCCGTCGCCGATCCACACCGTCAGCGCCTTGGAGCCAAGCGTCTCGCCGATCTCGATGCATTCGAGATTGTGCTCGACCGCTTGCCGCCGCGTGCCGGCATCGGCATGCGACAGCGAGCCGAATTTGTAGGAAAGCGCTTGGTCCTTTGCATCGGAAAAAGTGTTGGAATTCATGGCGTCGAAGCTGAGGCCAAAGCGCGAAGCCGCCTGCTTCAGCCGGTTCGGGTCGGCCTTGTCCCACGGAATGTGCAGGGAGACGGTCGGCGTCGCCTGCGTCAATTGCTGGATGACGGCGCAATCCTCGATCTTGTCGAAGATGTCGCGCGGCTCGCCGGCGCCGGGAAAGCGGGCAAAGCGCGTGCCGCCGGTGCCGACACCCCAGGACGGGATCGCCACCGCGAATTTCTCGACCTTGTCGCGGATGGCGTCGATGGCGATGCCGCGACGGTCGAGGCGTTCGCCGAGCGAGGCGTAGTCGCGTTCGAGGTCGGCCTTGCGCGCGGCATTGTCCTTGTCGACGGTATCGGCGGCGATGATCTGTTCCATCGTCCTCCTCCGCTCAGCGCGTGAACGACTGGGCGTTGCCCGCGTCGACATTGATGATGTTGCCGGTCGACTTGGCCGACATGTCGGACGCCAGGAAATAGATCGCTTCGGCGATGTCTTCCGGGAAGACCGAGCGCTTCAGCATCGAACGCGAGCGATAGTGCTCCTCCAGATCGTCGGTCGACATCTTGTAGGCGGCGGCGCGCTGTTCCTTCCACTCGCCGGTCCAGATCTTCGAGCCGCGAAGCACCGCGTCCGGGTTGACGACATTGACCCTGATCTGCGCCTCCGCGCCCTCCAGCGCCAGGCAGCGGGCGAGATGGATCTCGGCGGCCTTGGCGGTGCAATAGGCGGCGGCGTTGGGCGATGCGGCAAGGCCGTTCTTGGAGGCGACGAAGACGACGTTACCGCCGATCTTCTGCGCGCGGAACAGCCGGAACGCTTCCCGCGAGACCAGGAAATAACCGGTCGACAATATGTCCATGTTCTTGTTCCACAGCGCCAGCGTCGTCTCCTCGATCGGCGCCGAGGAGGCCAGCCCTGCATTCGACACCAGAATGTCGATGCCGCCGAACTCGACCGCCGTCTCGGCAAAGCCCGAAATGACCTGGTCCTCCGAGGTGACGTTGATCAATACCGGGCGGACGAAATCCTTGCCGTAGACTTTCGCCAGTTCGTCATTGGCGCTGGCCAGCGCTGTCTCGTCGATGTCGGCCAGCACCACGCAGGCGCCTTCGCGCAGCAGGCGGTTGGCCGTGGCGCGGCCGATGCCGCCGGCGCCACCGGTGACCAGCGCGATCTGGCCGGCAAGCGACTTCGGCTTCGGCATACGCTGCAGCTTCAGATCCTCGAGCAGCCAGTATTCGATGTCGAAGGCTTCCTGTGCGGGCAGGCCGACATAGGACGATACGGTGGAGGCGCCGCGCATGACGTTGATGGCGTTGACGTAGAATTCGCCCGAAATGCGCGCCGTCGCCTTGTCGCCGGCGAAGGTGAACATGCCGACGCCGGGCATCAGGTAGACGACGGCATTGGGATCGCGGATGGCGGGCGAGTCCGCATGCTTGCAGCTGTCGTAGTAGGCCTGGTAGCCGACGCGATATTCGGCGATGTCGTCGGCAAGGCGCGCGATGACCGCATCGACATCGGGTTTTGCCGGATCGAACTCGATGACCAGCGGGCGGATCTTGGTGCGCAGGAAATGGTCGGGGCACGACGTGCCGAGTGCCGCCAGCGGGCGCAGATCCCTGGAGTTGACGAATTCGAGCACAGCAGTGGAATCGTCGAAATGGCCTGTTTTGTGGCTCTTTTCCGAAATCAGGCCGCGAATCCTCGGCATCAGCTTTGCGGCAATCGCACGGCGCTCAGTGGCGTCGAGCGACTTGACCGCTTCACCGCCGAGGATAGCGACACCCTCGGAGCGGCGCTCGAACCATTCGATCGCCTGGTTGATCACCGAGATCGTCGTCTCGTAGCATTCCCTGGGGGTGTCGCCCCAGGTGAACAGGCCGTGGCTTTCCAGGATAACGCCTTTGGCGGCAGGATGTTCGAGGCAGAATTTTTCCAGCCACAGGCCGAGTTCGAAGCCCGGGCGCTTCCACGGCAACCAGCCAATGGCGTCGCCGAAGATTTCTTTGGTCAGCGCCTTCGAATCCTTTGCCGCGGCAATGGCGATGATGGCATCGGGATGCATGTGGTCGACAAAAGGCTTCGGCACGTAGGCATGCAACGGCGTGTCGATAGAGGCCGCGCGCGGATTGAGGTTGAAGGTGCAGTGCGGCAGGAAGCCGACCATTTCATCTTCGTGCTCGACGCCGCGATAGAGGCCTTTGAGCGCGCGCAGCTTGTCCATGTAGAGCGTGGCGAAGCCATCCAGCTTGATCGAGGCGCTGTCGCCGCCCGACCCCTTGACCCACAGCACTTCGACATCCTCGCCGGTGAGCGGGTCTCTCTGCCAGATCTTCGAGGACGTGTTGCCGCCGCCATAGTTGGTGACGCGCTTGTCCGAGCCAAGTGTGTTCGAGCGGTAGACCAGAAGTTCCGGCCCGCTCATCGCGTGAGCCTTGGCCTCATCCCACAGATTGGCGAGGCGCGCGCCGGTGCGCTTGTCGAGCATAAGAAATCCTCCCGAAGGCACGCAAAAGGCGCGGCCATTTGGTTCGAATTTCCACGGAAGCAGCCGGCTTGTCAATCACAAACGATCAAGATCGATCATATTGCACTGCACAATGAAATTATATGATCGGAAATGATTGACACTGCGCGTTTTGGGTGCCTAGATGCTCTGGCAGGGAGGAACCATGCACGAAAAAGAGCGCCACAGGATCATTCTGTCCGCCGTCCAGGAAAAGCCTGTTGTGACGGTGCAAGAGATGGTCGACCTGACGGAGTCCTCCGAGGCGACGATCCGGCGCGATATCGCGGCTCTCCACGTCCAGAAGCGCCTGCGCCGCGTCCGCGGCGGCGCCGAGGCAATCTCGCCGCCGCAGTTCATCGGGCTGGCCGGCCGGCCCTTTTCCGTCAACGAAACGATCAACGCCTCGCAGAAGCGGGCAATCGCGCGTGAAGCGGTCGAACTGTGCAAGGACGGCGAACCGATCATCATCAATGGCGGCACCACCACCTTCCAGATGGTGCATTTCCTGACCGGCCGCCGGATGCCGATCTTCACCAACTCGTTTCCGATCGCCGAGCATCTGCTCAAGCACTCCAAGAACACGGTGATGCTGTCGGGCGGCACCATCTATCGCGAGCAGAACATCATCCTGTCTCCCTTCGACAATGACGTGACGCGCAATTTCTATGCGCGCCGCATGTTCATGGGCGCGCAGGGGCTGGGGCCGCTTGGCCTGATGGAAGGCGATCCGCTTTTGATCCAGGCGGAGCAGAAGCTGATCGACCAGGCCGACGAGTTGGTGGTGCTGGTCGATTCCTCAAAATTCCGCAAACGCTCCAGCCTGATCCTGTGCGGCCTGTCGCGCATCGCCACCGTCATCACCGATGACGGCATCGAGGATCGCGAAGCCAAGATGCTGGAAACCGCCGGCGTGACGCTGATCGTCGCCCGCACATCCGCAACCAACAAGGAAGAATCTTCACTGCAGGCCTGAGGCCAACTCGCGCTCGCAGCGGCGATGGAATGCAACGCTCAAGGGAGGAAATTCGATGAGCTTCTTGAAGAAATTGATGGTGACGGCTGCATTCTCAGCCGCCATGTTCGTGAATGCCGCCTATGCCGAGAACGTCAAGATCGCGTTGGTGGTGAAGTCGCTCGGCAACGGCTTCTTCGATGCCGCCAACAAGGGCGCCGAAGAGGCGGCCAAGGAACTCGGCGATGTCGACATCATCTACACCGGCCCGACCAAGGCGACCGCCGAAGCGCAGATCGAAGTGGTCAATTCGCTGATCGCGCAGAAGGTCAACGCCATCGCCATTTCGGCCAATGACGCCGACGCGCTGGTACCGGTGCTGAAGAAGGCCATGGAACGCGGCATCACCGTCATCTCCTGGGATTCGGGCGTCGCCAAGGAAGGCCGCCAGCTTCACCTCAACCCGTCCGACACCGGCCTGATCGGCGAGACCATCATCAAGCTTGCCGCCGATTACCTGCCGGAAGGCGGCGAAGTCGCCATCCTGTCGGCCTCCTCGACCGCGACCAACCAGAACGCCTGGATCGATGCGGCCAAGAAGATCCTGCCGGAGAAGTTCCCCAAGATCAAACTTGTCGCCACCGTCTATGGCGATGACGATTCGGCCAAGAGCACTGATGAGGCCAAGGGCCTGTTGAAGTCCTATCCGAACCTCAAGGCGATCATAGCGCCGACCACCGTCGGCGTCGTTGCCGCCGCCCAGGTCGTCACCGATGAGAACTTGATCGGCAAGGTCAATGTCACCGGCCTGGCGCTGCCGTCCGAGTTCAAGAAGTTTATCGACAACGGTTCCAGCCAGGCGGTTGCGCTGTGGAATCCGATCGACCTCGGCTACTCGGCCGTCTACCTCGCCCATAATCTGGCGGTGAAGAAGGAAGAGGCGAAGCCCGGCGCCACGCTGTCGATCGGCCGCGTCGGCAAGGTCACGCTCGACGACACCAACTCGGCTGCGATGGCTCCGCCGTTCCAGTTCGACAAGTCGAACATCGAGAAGTTCTCCAAGATTTATTGATCTGGAGCGCTCTCAAGCTGTCGCGGCGGAGCTCACGTCCCGCCGCGACTTTAAACGGACCTTGTTTCAGGGCTTGATACGACTATGGACACGACAGCCCAACCCGGCACGGTGAAGGAGCAGCCTCTAGCCTCGGCTCCACGCCTGACGCTGTCCGGCATCTCCAAGAGCTTTCCCGGCGTGCGCGCGCTGCACAATGTCAGCCTGTCGCTCTACCCCGGCCAGGTGACGGCGCTGATCGGCGAAAACGGCGCCGGCAAGTCGACGCTGGTCAAGATCATGACCGGCATCTACCAGCCCGACGAGGGTACCATCAGCATCGACGGCCAGGCAGTCACCCTGCCCAGCGCGCATGCCGCCTTCGGCTATGGCGTTACTGCCATCCATCAGGAAACCGTGCTGTTCGACGATTTGACGGTCGCCGAAAACATCTTTCTCGGCCACGCGCCGCGCACGCGTTTGCGCACCATCGACTGGCGCACGATGCGCAAAAATGCGCGCGAAGTGCTCGACACCATGCATGCCGGCCATATCGACGCCGATGCGCGCCTGAAGGACCTCGGCATCGCCAACAAGCATCTGGTCGCCGTCGCGCGCGCCATGTCGATCGACGCGCAGATCGTCATCATGGACGAGCCGACCGCCGCGCTTTCGATGAAGGAGATCGAGGAGCTCTTTTTGCTGATCGAGTTCCTCAAGAGCGACGGCAAGGCGATCCTGTTCATCAGCCACAAGTTCGACGAGATCTACCGTATCGCCGACCGCTACACGGTGTTCCGCGATGGCGAGATGGTCGGCGAAGGCCTGATCAAGGATGCCGGCCAGAGCCAGATCGTGCGCCTGATGGTTGGCCGCGCGGTCGATCACATCTTCCCGCAGCGCAAGGCCGAGATCGGCGCGCCGGTGCTCTCCGTTTCCGGCCTGTCGCATCCGACCGAATTCAACGATATCGGCTTCGAATTGCACAAGGGCGAGATCCTCGGCTTCTACGGCCTGGTCGGCGCCGGCCGCAGCGAGGTGATGCAGGCGATATCTGGCATCACCCGCACATCAGCCGGCACGATCACGCTGGAAGGCAAGACGCTCGCGCCGAAATCGGCTGCGGATTCGATCGATGCCGGCATCGTCTACGTGCCGGAGGAACGCGGCAAGCAAGGCGTGGTGATCGGCCTGCCGATCTTCCAGAACGTCTCGCTGCCTTCGCTCAAGCGCACATCCAAGTCAGGCCTGCTGCGGCTGTCGGAGGAGTTTTCGCTCGCCCGCTCCTACACCGAGCGGCTCGACCTCAGGGCCTCCTCGCTCAGCCAGGACGTCGGCACGCTGTCGGGCGGCAACCAGCAGAAGATCGTCATCGCCAAATGGCTGGCGACGTCGCCCAAGGTGATCATCCTCGACGAGCCGACCAAGGGCATCGACATCGGCTCGAAGGCCGCCGTGCACGGCTTCATGGCCGAGTTGGTGGCGCAAGGCCTGTCGGTGATCATGGTGTCATCCGAACTGCCCGAAATCCTCGGCATGTCCGACCGCGTCGTCGTCATGCGTGAAGGCCTTGTCGCGGCGGTCTACGACAACAAGGGGCTGGACGCCGAGACGCTGGTCAGGACGGCAGCGGGGATCGCGGCATGAGAGCTTTCTTGAAATACCGTGAAATCTGGCTGCTCGCGGCCATCGTCGTGCTGATCGGGCTGATCTCGACGCGCTTCCCGGCCTTTGCCGACCCCGGCAATCTGCGCCAGGTGTTCAACGACACCTCGATCCTGATGATCCTGGCGCTGGGCCAGATGGTGGTCATCCTGACCCGGTCGATCGATCTGTCGATGGCGTCCAATCTCTGCTTCACCGGCATGGTGGTGGCGATGCTGAACGCCGCGCATCCGGCAATCCCCATCCCGCTGCTGATCGTCATTGCGCTGGCCGTCGGCCTGGTGCTCGGCGCCATCAACGGCCTTTTGGTCTGGCGGCTGAACATCCCCTCGATCGTGGTGACTTTGGGCACGCTGACCATCTATCGCGGCGCCACCTTCGTGCTGTCCGGCGGTGCCTGGGTCAATGCCGACAAGATGAGCCCGGAATTCATCGGCTTTCAGCGCGCAGCCTTCATCGGCATTCCGGTGCTGTCGTGGATCGCCATCCTGGTCATCGCGCTGTTCTTCGTTTTGATGACGCGCACCGCGCTCGGCCGCTCGATCTACGCCATCGGGGTCAACCCGACGGCTTCCGTCTATGCCGGCATCGATGTCGGCCGCACGAAATTCATCGTCTTCTGCATCTCCGGCATGATCGGCGGCCTGTCAGGCTATCTCTGGATCTCGCGCTATGTGATTGCGTCGGTCGAGGTCGCCAACGGCTATGAGCTCAACATCATCGCCGCCTGCGTCATCGGCGGCATTTCCATCGCCGGCGGCATCGGTTCGGTCGGCGGCGCGGTGCTCGGTGCGCTGTTCCTCGGCATCATCTCCAACGCGCTGCCGGTCATCAACATCTCGCCCTTCTGGCAGATGGCGATTTCGGGCAGCGCCATCATTCTGGCCGTCGTGCTCAACGCGCGCGGCGAACGCCAGCAAGGCCGCATCATCCTGAGAAAGGTGGAGGCGGGGACATGACCGACATCCCTGCCCCGCGCCACATTCCCGACCGGCTCGACAAGCCGCTTCGTTCGGCGATCTTTTCCTGGGAAGCGCTGCTGGTCGTCGTGGCCGTCGCCATCTTCGCCATCAACAGCTTCGCCTCGCCCTATTTCCTCGATCCCTACTCGCTGTCCGATCTGACCTTCAATTTCACCGAGAAGGGCCTGATCGCCTTCGCCATGGCGTTGCTGATCATTTCGGGCGAGATCGACCTGTCGGTGGCCGCCATCATCGCGCTGGCGTCGACCATGATGGGCATGGCGGTGCAGGCCGGCGCCGGCACGCCGGTGCTGGTGGCGATCGGCATCGTCGTCGGGCTCGGCTGCGGCGCCTTCAACGGTCTGCTGGTGACAAGGCTCGGCCTGCCCTCCATCGTCGTCACCATCGGCACGATGAGCCTGTTTCGCGGCATCGCCTTCATCATCCTCGGCGACCAGGCCTACAAGGGCTATCCCTCAAACTTCGCCTTCTTCGGCCAGGGCTATGTCTGGTGGGTGGTGTCGTTCGAACTGGTGCTCTTCCTGATCGCGGCCGTCGTCTACTGGTTCCTTCTGCACCGCACGAGTTTCGGCCGCCGCGTCTTCGCCATCGGCAACAATCCGGTCGCTGCGCAATTTTCCGGCGTGCGCGTCGGCCGCACCAAGTTCATCCTGTTCTGCCTGACCGGGCTGATGTCGGGCATCGCCTCGGTGCTGATCACCTCCCGCCTCGGCTCGACACGGCCGTCGATCGCGCAAGGCTACGAGCTGGAAGTCATCACCATGGTGGTGCTCGGCGGCGTCAGCATCCTCGGTGGCGCCGGCAGCATTCTTGGCGTCGTGCTTGCAGCCTTCATCATGGGACTGGTGACCTTCGGGCTTGGCCTGCTCAACGTGCCCGGCATCGTCATGTCGATCTTCATCGGCCTGCTGCTGGTCATCGTCATTGCCTTGCCGATCGTCTGGCGGCGACTCCGCGGAGGGCGTTGATGGCCGAAAAATACGCATTCAAGATGAAGCTCAAGCCCGGCATGAAGGCCGAGTACAAGAAGCGCCATGACGAAATCTGGCCGTCGCTGCTCGCGCTGCTGAAGCAGGCCGGCGTCTCCGACTATTCCATTCATCTCGATGAGGAGACCAATATCCTGTTCGGTGTGCTGTGGCGGCGAGACGACCACGGCATGGACGAATTGCCCAGGCATTCGGTGATGCAGCGCTGGTGGGCTGAAATGGCCGACATCATGGAAACCAGACCGGACAACGAGCCGGTGGCCGTGCTGCTGGAAACAATGTTCCACATGGCATGAGTGCTATGCGCCACATCGCCGTCATCGACATCGGCAAGACCAACGCCAAGGTGGCGCTGGTCGACCTCGCGACGTTGAGCGAGGTGGCGCTGCGCCGAATGGCCAATGCGCCGGTGCGACAGGCGCCCTACCCGCACCACGATGTCGAGGCCTTGTGGGCATTCATCCTCGAAAGCCTTGCCGGCCTCAACCACGAACAGCGCATCGACGCCATTTCGATCACCACCCACGGCGCGACCGGCGTGCTGGTCGACGCGGCGGGTGAACTGGTGCTGCCTGTGCTCGACTATGAGTTCGATGGCCCTGACAGGCTGGCAGCGGATTATGAAGCGATCCGCCCGCTCTTTTCCGAGACCGGCACGCCGCGCCTGCCGCTCGGCCTCAATCTCGGTGCGCAATTCTTCTGGCAGCAGAAAAGCTTCCCGGCCGAATTCGCCAGGGCCGCCGCGATGCTGATGTACCCGCAATACTGGGCGTTGCGCCTGACCGGCATCGCCGCCAACGAAGTTACCTCGCTCGGCTGCCACACCGACCTGTGGAACCCATGGACGGCGGATTTTTCATCGTTGGTCGACAGCCTGGACTGGCGGAGCCTGATGGCGCCGGTGCGGCCGGCCAGGGATCGTCTCGGCCCGATCCTGCCCACTGTTGCGGCGCGAACCGGACTCGATCCGCAAACACCGGTGTTCTGCGGCCTGCATGATTCCAACGCCTCGCTGCTGCCGCATCTGCTGTCCGACAAACCACCTTTCTCCGTCGTCTCGACCGGCACCTGGGTGGTGTCGATGGCGGTCGGCGGCAAACAGATTGCGCTGGATGCCACGCGCGACACGCTGGTCAATGTCAACGCACTCGGCAATCCCGTTCCCTCTGCGCGCTTCATGGGCGGCCGCGAGTTTTCCGTGCTGACCAAGGACCAGCCGGAGCAGTGGACTGAAGATGATGTCGGCGCCGTGTTGGGGCGAAAGATGCTGCTGCTGCCGTCGACCCAGCAAGGCTCGGGCCCATTCCCGCACCATGTCGCAATATGGCTTGATGCCGAGGGCCTGAACAGCGGCCAGCGCTTTGCCGCCATCTCGTTCTATCTGGCGTTGATGACGGCGACCTGCCTCGACTTGATCGGCGCGGACGGTCCGACCACGGTCGAAGGCCCCTTTGCCCGTAACCGGCTCTTTGTCGGCATGCTGGCGGCAGCCACGGCGCGCGCCGTGGTTGCGTCCGAGGCCGCCACCGGCACCAGCATCGGCGCGGCGCTGCTGGCATCCGATCAGCCGGCGACGCACGGCAAGGGCGAAAGAATAGAACCGCCTGTAGACCCGGCCTGGGTTGATTATGCCAGCGCATGGCGCGCGGCAGTGGACGTGCAGGGCTGATCAAAGAATCCGCTTGCCGAAGGCCGACATGACGAAGTTGACCGCGTCGGTGCCGATCCGCGGCTCCAGATCCGCCGTCAGGCCCGACACATCCATCGACAGTAGCCCGCCGGAGAGTGCGATCGCCTCCATCGCCTGATGCGTCTCGCGCACGGTCAGCCCGCCGGAGCCCGCAGCCCAGCCGGCGAATTCGGTCGCGGTCGGCGAATAGCTGACGTGAAAGCCTTGCGTACCAGAGGTGGCGATGCGTATCGCCTCATGCATCAGGTCGCGCATGCCCATGGCGTCAATATCGGTCATGGTGAATGCCGACACGCGCGAATCCTTCAGCACCCGCGCTTCGGCCGGATCGGCGTGACGCAAGCCGACGATGACGACATTTTCCGGCGACAGCTGCGGCTGCAGCGCACCCGCCTTGTGGTCGAGGCCGAGAGTACGCGCCAGCACCGAGCCTTCCGGCAGGTCGATGCCGTCCTCGTCCTCGGGCATCAGGGCGGCGATCGAATCGATCCAGATCAGGCCGAAAGAATGTGTCGCGCGCGCCGTCGCGGTCAGCGCCTTGTGGGCGATGCGCCGGTCTGCGCCTGCGATGAGCCGGACCAGCCCCGATGGCGGCCTCTCGACATCGGCGAGTTCCACGACGTCGAAGTTCATCGCTTCCAGCCGGGCGCCGGTGCCTTCCCGGGCCAGGATGCCGGCAGCTCCCTGCCCGGCCGTGATCTGCACCATCTTGCGACCGGAAAAATCCTCGACGTCATGCATCGGGGCCTTCTCGACATATTCCGAAGTCATTGCCAAAAGCATGGCGCCATAGCTCATGCGGAAGGCGACGCGGTCGCCGACGGAGGGCCTTGGATCGGCATCGGCGACGTCGAGCAGCAGATGATCGCTGGAGGCGCCGAGCACCCGTATCCCCCTGGCGATCGGCGTCAGCCCCTCGACCAGCACGTCCTCGCGGCCGATATTGGCGATGGCGCGCAGCCTGTCGCCCTCGTCGGGGAAGACCGGCTGGTTGCCGAAGGCGTCATAGCCGGATTGGCCGATCGGCCGTGACGGCTTGAGCTTGACCTCGATGATGTCGCTGGTCAGCCGGCAGGCATCGGGTTCGAGCTCCGCCCACGGCGTGTCGCGGAAGGTCTCGACGCCGCCTTGCAGGATCGCCTCGCCGACCCGCAGATTGTTGATGCCGGCCGGCAGTCTGCCTTCGAGCAGCAGCGGCAGCGACGACGAGGCACCGCCGGAGATCACGTTGAGGCTTCTGCCGGACAGGCGCTCGGTCTTGTAGGCATGGGCGACGAGCTGGCCGAGATTTTCCGGCGTCGGCATGATGGCGCCGAAACAGCCGAGATTGGTGCCGATGCCGGCAATGCGAACGCCCTTGAACTGCAGTATCTGCTCGACCGTCGGAATAAGGTCATTTGGCCAGATGCCTTCGCGCAGATCGCCGAGATCGATCATCAGCATGATGTCGTGGACACGGCCCATGCGCTCGGCGATGCGCGAAATCTCGCGGATGGTGGCGAGTTCCGACTGCAGGCTGATGTCGACGGTGCGTACCACCTCCTCAACCCGCGCCATCGGCGGGCTGCGCAACAGCATGATCGGCGCGTTGATGCCGCTGTCGCGCAGCCGGCGGATGTTCTCGAAGCGCGATTCGGCGATGCCGGCGACACCGCCGCGCAGCATGGCGCGCGCCACTTGCGGCATGCCGCAAGTGCCCTTGGTGACGCCGAATACTTTTATGCCCGACAGCGCGCAACGCTCGACGATCGTGCGCGCATTGCGCTCGATGCGGCCAAGGTCGATGGCGACTTGCGGCCCCGACATTTCTAGCCTCCGTAAACCAGCCCCTGCGGGTCGATCTCCGGCTTGCGGCCGGCAACGAGGTCGGCAAGGAATTTGCCGGAGCCGCAGGCCATGGTCCAGCCGACATGGCCGTGGCCGGTGTCGAGATAGAGGTTCTTGTAGCGCGCCTGGCCGATGACCGGCACCGAGTTGGGCATCATCGGCCGCAGGCCCGCCCAGAACACAGCCTTCTTCTCGTCGAAGGCACCCGGGAAAAGATCCTTGCCGGTGCTGATGATCGTCTTGAAATCGGCGGGCTTGAAAGTTCGATCGAAGCCGGTGAATTCAGCCGTCGAGGACATCCGCAAGCGGCTGCCCAGCCTGGAATAGCCGATCAGCCGGTCCTCGTCGGCGCCGCCCATGGTCGGTCCCTTGCTTTCGTCCTCCAAGGGAATCGTCGCGGTATAGCCTTTTACCGGATAGACAGGCAGGTCGATGCCGTAGCGGCGCCCGAGCAGGCCGCTCTCCGGTCCCATCGAGATGACCACGGCATCGCCAGCGACCGGGCCGGCCGACGTCATCACCGCGCGCACATGATCGCCCTCGATGTCGAGGCCTTCGACTGTCGTTGCGAACAGGAATTTGACGCCGAGCTTCTCGGCAGCATAGGCGGCCAGCCTGTCGACAAACTGCTTGGAATCTCCGGTCTGGTCGGTTGGCGAATAGACGCCACCGGCAATCTTGTCCTTGACGCCGGCAAGGCCTGGTTCCAGCTCGACCAGCCGGTCGCGGCCGACGATTTCGATCGGCAGACCGTGCTTGGCAAGATAACGGTAATTGTCGGTACCGGTGTCGAGGCTCTTTTGCGAGCGGAAGAAATAGAGAATGCCCTTCTTGCGCTCGTCGTAGTGGATGCCGGTGGCTTCCGAAAGCGCATTGATGCAGTCGCGCGAATAGAGCGCGAGCCTGAGCTTGATGTCGGTGTTGGCGCGCAGGCGCGCCACCGTGCACTGGCGCAGGAAACGCAGGCTCCAGGCGAGGAAATAGGGATCGAGGCGCAGCCTGACCTTGATGCCGAGATCATGGTTGTAGAGCCCGCGCAGGAAGGTCTTCAAAGCCGCCGGCGAGGCCCAGGCGGTGGCGTCACCCGGTGACACCAGGCCGGCATTGGACTGGCTGGTGCCTTGTGCCGCCGCCGGATGGCGCTCGATCACTGTCACCTCATGGCCGTCGCTGGCCAGATAATAGGCGGCCGCCGTACCGACGACACCGGCCCCGAGCACCGTTATTTTCATGCCATCCCCCAAGAGCTCCTCGCGGCGCGGCGCCTCCGCGCCTTGCCGCGAATGCCTTCAATAGCGCTTCGCTGCCCGCCTTGCGAGCCCTTGGGAGAACCCGGTTCAGCCGCGCGCGGAGTTCTTGCCGGTCAGGATGCGCTCCCAGGCGAGCGCGTCGGCGACGATCTGGTCGAGATTGTCGCGTTGCGGGGTCCAGCCGAGCTCGGCGCGGGCGAGATCCGAATTGGCAACCACCGCCGCGGCATCGCCAGGGCGACGGTCGCCCATCTTCACCTCGAAATCATGACCAAAGGCGCGGCGCACGCTGTCGATGACCTCGAGCACCGAATAGCCATGGCTGTAGCCGCAATTGGCGACGAGGCTGGTGCCCCCGGCACGCAGCCGCTGCAAGGCCAGGCGATGCGCCGCCGCCAGGTCGCTGACATGGATGTAGTCGCGCATGCAGGTGCCGTCCGGCGTCGGATAATCGGTGCCGAACACCTGCATGAACGGCCGCTTGCCGAGTGCCGTCTCGCAGGCAACCTTGATCAGATGGGTGGCGCCCGGCGTCGACTGGCCGGTGCGGCCCTTCGGGTCGGCGCCGGCGACGTTGAAGTAGCGCAGCGCGGTATAGCGCAGGCCATGCGCGATCGACGCGTCGCGCAGCATCCACTCACTCATCAGCTTGGACAGGCCATAGGGCGATTCCGGCGACAGGCGGGCATCCTCGCGCACCGGCTCCAGTCCGGCTCCGCCATAGACGGCGGCGGTCGATGAAAAGATGAAATTGGGCACGCCTTCGCGCACCGCGGTTTCGATCAGCGTGCGCGTCTTCGAGGTGTTGTTCTCATAGTAGCTGAGCGGGTCGGCAACCGATTCCGGAACCACGATCGAGCCGGCGAAATGAATGATCGCGTCGACCTTGTTCTCCCTGATGACCGAGCCGACCAATTCCCGGTCGGCGACATCGCCGACGACCAGCTTCGCCTCGGGCGCCACCGCCCATTCGAAACCGGTGGAAAGACGGTCGAGAACGACCACGCTTTCGCCGGCATCCAGCAGCTCCCAGACCATATGGCTGCCGATGTAACCGGCGCCGCCTGTAACCAAAACCGTCATCCGCGTCCTCGCTTATCCAAGATTTATCGGAAACTGTCTCAACCCCCGCTCTACTGGAAAGCCCGCCGCATGACCATTGGAACCCGTGGTAACCGGCCTCGCCGGCCAGTGGCATTGTCCTGAAACAAAGTTGATCCACATCAAGGGAATAGGCCACGATCCGTGGTCGTTAGGAACAGGTCCGGGGCGTGGCATTTTGACCAAAAAGGCCAGGTGGACGACCAACAGGCCAATGATTATGATCCCGCGCAAAAATTGGGAAGTCGACATGAACTATCAGCGGTTCTTCGAGGAAGCGATCGACCAGCTCCATGCCGAGCGTCGCTACCGCGTTTTCGCCGACCTGGAGCGCATCGCGGGCAAGTTCCCGCGCGCCATCTGGCGTTCCAATGGCCGCGCCGAGGAAATCACCGTCTGGTGCTCCAACGACTATCTCGGCATGGGCCAGCATCCCGACGTCATCGCCGCTTTCCAGAACACGGCAGGCAAGATGGGTTCGGGCGCCGGCGGCACCCGCAACATTTCCGGCACCTCGAACCCGCTGGTCGAGCTCGAGGTGGAGCTTGCCGATCTGCACGACAAGGAAGCGGCACTGGTCTTCACCTCCGGTTTCGTCTCCAACGAAGCCTCGATCTCGACCATCGCGAAGCTTTTGCCCAACTGCCTGATCATCTCGGACGAATTGAACCACGCATCGATGATCGAAGGCGTGCGGCGTTCCGGCGCCGAGAAGAAGATCTTCCGCCACAACGATGTGGCGCATCTGGAAAGCCTTTTGCAGGCGGCGGGGCGCGAACGCGCCAAGCTCATCGTCTTCGAAAGCGTCTATTCGATGGATGGCGACATCGCGCCAATCAGAGAGATCGTCGAGCTCGCCGAGCGCTACAACGCCATGACCTATATCGACGAGGTCCATGCCGTCGGCATGTACGGGCCGCGCGGCGGCGGCATCACCGAGCGCGAAGGCCTGGCCGACCGCATCGACATCATCGAAGGCACGCTGGCCAAGGCATTCGGCACGCTGGGCGGCTACATCACCGGCACCAGCGCCGTGATCGACGCTGTGCGTTCCTATGCGCCAGGCTTCATCTTCACCACGGCACTGCCGCCGGCGATCGCGGCTGCCGCGACCGCGTCGATCCGCCATCTCAAGCGCTCGCAGGCCGAGCGCGACGCCCAGCAGCAGCAGGCGAGCCGAACCAAGCAGATCCTGTCGGCCGCCGGCCTGCCGGTGATGGACTCGCCGACCCACATCGTGCCGCTGCTGGTCGGCGATCCCGAGGCCTGCAAGATGGCCAGCGACCGCCTGCTCGGCGTGCACGGCATCTACATCCAGCCGATCAACTACCCGACCGTGCCGCGCGGCACCGAGCGGCTGCGCATCACGCCGACGCCGTTCCATTCCGATGCGCTGATCGCCGAATTGCAGGATGCGCTGGTCGAGACCTGGGATGCGCTCGGCATTCCCTATGGTTCAGCCGGGCGGCCTTCGGTGGCCAAGAGCGACCGCATCATTCCCCTGCTGGTGCCCAAGTCGGGCGGCTGAAGCCCGTTGCTGGTTGCGCCTGTCGATTGCTTCCAACGCCGCGACGCTCCGACGTCACGGCATGGATCCTAGGGTCTCCGCGGCGTCGCTTCGCGACTGCTACGCCCTAGGATGACGAAGCGTGGGGGCTTCTGGCTAGTCACAGAGATGGAGTTTGGCATCGTAGCAATGGCCGACCTTCGAGGTTGGCCGAGGCATCTTTCTCTTCGTCATCCTAGGGCGGAGTAAGGAGCGAAGCGACGCGGCGCAGACCCTAGGATCCATGCCGTTACTGCGGCCGAAGAGTGAGGCGGTCCAGAATCTTCAAACGCGCGGCTTTCCTGTCCAGCCCAATCCTCAAATAGCCTTCATCCAATTTGCCAGCCGGTGCGCCGCTTCCTCGATCTGGTCGAGGCGGCGGTGGAAACACAACCGCAAAAACGCCTCGCCGCCGGGGCCGAAAGCGGTGCCTGGCGCCAGGCCGACATTGGCCTTGTCGACAATGTCGAAGGCAGCGGTGCGTGAATCGGTGATGCCGTCGACAGTG
This sequence comes from Mesorhizobium sp. M7A.F.Ca.US.010.02.1.1, assembly GCF_004023085.1. Classification (NCBI taxonomy): domain Bacteria; kingdom Pseudomonadati; phylum Pseudomonadota; class Alphaproteobacteria; order Hyphomicrobiales; family Phyllobacteriaceae; genus Mesorhizobium; species Mesorhizobium sp. M7A.F.Ca.US.010.02.1.1. Next base: position 39,243 of record NZ_RZRV01000034.1, read on the forward strand.
AAAAACAGATAGAACGCGCCCTGCGGCACGGTGAACCGAGCACGATCCGTGGCACCGAGGATGCCGCAGACAAGGTCACGCGCCTTGCGCGCCCGCTCCACCTGTTCGGCAACGAAGGCATCGCCCCCGTCAAGGGCGGCGGCCGCGCCGCGCTGCATGAACTGGGCGACGCCGGAGTTCGAATACTGGATCAGGTTCTCGAACACCTGCTGCAAGCTGGGATGCGTCTTGATCCAGCCGACGCGCCAGCCGGTCATCGCCCAGTTCTTGGAGAAGGAATTGACGTACAGGATGCGGTCTTCCGCCGACGCGATGTCGAGGAAGGACGGCGCGCGGCCGTGGCCATAGTGGAAAAGCGAATAGATCTCGTCGGCGATGATCCAGAGGTTTTTCGCGCGCGCCAGATCGAGGATGGCCTGCAAGGTCTCATGATCGGCGGTCCAGCCGGTCGGATTCGACGGCGTGTTGATGAACAGCGCCTTTGTGCGCGGCGTGATCGAAGCCGCGATCTTCTCGACGTCGCAGGACCAGCCATTGCCGGAATCGAGCGTGACCGCGACTGGAATGGCTCCCGCTATCGCTGCTGCGGCATCGAAATTCGGCCAGGCCGGCGACAGATAAACCACCTCGTCGCCCGCGCCGGCGAGCGCGTCGAGCGCCAGCTGGATGGCATGCATGCCGGAGCCGGTGACGATGAATTCTTCCTCCGGGAAGGTCTTGCTGAAATGCCTGGCATAGTAGCGGGAGAGCGCCTGCCTGAGATCGGGGATGCCCCTTTGCCAGGTGTAGAATGTCTCGCCGCCGGCCAGCGCCTTCGACGCGGCATCAGTGATGAAGGCCGGCGTCGGCAGGTCGCCCTCGCCGGCCCAGAGCGGAATCATGCCTTCGCGCAGGCGGCCGTAATTGACGACGGCGACAATGCCGCTTTCGGGTGCCGCACGGGCCTCAGGGCGCAAGCTGTCGATCAGGGTCATTGGCGGGTCCGTTTTGGTCTGCGGTTTTCGTCAGCGGTCCTTACCAGATGCGAAAACAGAAAACCCCGGCCGCGAACGACCGGGGTTTTGGTCCAGCAAATGCTGCCCGTGGTCAGCGCCTGGCGAGCAGATCGCGAATTTCAGTGAGCAGCGCGACGTCGGCGGGCGGCGGAGCGGCCGGTGCAGCGGGTTTCTCGCGCTCAAGCCGCTTGCGCATGTTGTTCACCGCCTTGACCATCAGGAAGATGATGAACGCGAGAATGAGGAAGTTCAGCGCCACGGTGATGAAGCTGCCATAGGCAAAGACCGCGCCCTGCTTCTTGGCATCGGCCAGCGAGGTCGCGTTGACGGCTGAGGACAATCCGAAGAAATAGTTGTTGAAGTCCAATCCGCCGAAAATCGCACCGACGATCGGCATGATGATGTCGTTGACAAGGGAATCGACGATCTTGCCGAAGGCCGCGCCGATGATGACGCCGACCGCAAGGTCCATCACATTGCCCTTGGAAATGAATTCCTGGAATTCTTTCAGCATTCGACCCTCCTTGTCGTGACTGGCCAAGCTGCCGTTTCCGTCCTTGCGGCATCGACCTGAGGCAACATAACAAAAACCTCCGGTTGCAACATCGATAAAAGGGAGAAAACAACCGCTTTCTTCTTACCTGACGGCACCTTGCTTGTACTGTCTGAATATCGCGGTCGCGATCATGCTTCCAAAGCCGCAATGGACTCGGACGCCAAGCTGTGATTGCGTCCGGGCAAGCCGGATAGAAAGACGGCAGAGGAGGAAAGTCCAAGCGTGCAGGGCTTGTTCATCGTCATCATCGCGATCGTCTATGTGACGCTGCTGTTTGCCATCGCCAGCATCGGCGACCGCCGCTCGGCCATCTCCGAGCCGAGCCGGGGGCGGCCTTTCATCTACGCGCTTAGCCTCGCGATCTACTGTACGTCCTGGACTTTCTTCGGCTCGGTCGGTCTTTCTTCCGAACGCGGCCTCGAATTCCTCGGCATCTATACGGGCCCGGTGCTCGTCTTCGTGTTCGGCTTCCCGCTGCTCAACCGCATCGTGCGGCTGGCCAAGACCGAGAAGATCACCTCGATCGCGGATTTCCTCGGCGCGCGCTACGGCAAGAGTTTCACCGTCGCGGCGATCGCCACGCTGATCGCCACCATCGGCGCGGTGCCCTATATCGCACTGCAGTTGAAGGCGATCTCCGGTTCGGTCAGCCTGATGGTCGAGCACTATACGGGATCGCCGCCTTCGTTCGATCCCTTCGTCAGCGACATCTCTCTGGTCGTCGCCATGCTCCTGGCGCTGTTCGCGGTGCTGTTTGGAACCCGTCACGCCGACGCCACCGAACACCAGGATGGGCTGGTGCTGGCGGTGGCGGTCGAAACCGTGGTCAAGCTCGCCGCCTTCCTGGCGATCGGCCTGATGGTCACCTTCCTGATCTTCGGCGGCCCGGGCGACATGTTCGACAAGCTCGCTGAGAACGCGCAGGTCCGACAGGCGATGAGCTACAACACCTCGCTCGCCACCTGGCTGGTGCTGACGTGCCTCAGCGGTTTTGCCATCATCATGCTGCCGCGGCAGTTCTACGTCACCATCGTCGAGAACCGCGGCGAGGCCGAACTGCGCACCGCGACATGGGTGTTTCCGCTCTACCTCGTGGCGATCAACCTGTTCGTACTGCCGATCGCCTTCGCCGGCCTTTCGCTGGTCGGCACCGGGACCAGCAGCGATCTCTACGTGCTGTCGCTGCCCCTGTTCAGCGGTCATGATGTGCTGGCGATGGCGGCTTTCATCGGCGGCCTGTCGGCGGCGACGGCGATGGTGATCGTCGAAAGCGTGGCGCTGTCGATCATGATCTCCAACGACCTCGTCATTCCATTGTTCGTGCGCCGCCTGCTCAAGACCTCGACCTCCGAGACCGAGGACTGGTCGACGCTCATCCTCAATGTGCGGCGCGGGGCGATCTTCATCCTCTTGTTCATCGCCTTCCTCTATTATCGCGAGAGCACCGACAGCGCGCGGCTGTCGTCGATCGGCCTGATGTCGTTCGCGGCCATCGCCCAGTTCGCGCCGGCGCTGATCGGCGGGCTGATCTGGCGCGGCGCCAATGGCCGGGGTGCGGCACTTGGCATGGTCGCCGGCATCCTCGTCTGGGGCTACACGCTGCTGTTTCCATCGCTTGCCGCCCCTGATACCGGCATCATCGTGCACGGGCTGTTCGGCTTCGAGGCGCTGCGGCCGCAGGCATTGTTCGGCACCGTCGCCGAACCGCTGAACCACGGCGTGCTGTGGAGCCTGTCGCTCAACGCGGTGTTCTTCGTGCTCGGCTCGCTGTCGCGCGCATCGGTGCCGCTGGAACGCATCCAGGCGTCGATCTTCGTGCCGCGCGATGCCGGCCCGATGCCAAGCCTGCGCCGCTTCCGCACCGCCATCACCGTCAACGACCTGAAGGACACGATCGGGCGCTATCTCGGCGTCGAGCGCACCGAGCGCTCTTTCCAGTCGTTCGAAAAGACCAACGGAGCCTCGCTGCACGGCAACGAGCAGGCGAGCATGGACGTCATCCGCTTCTCCGAGCAATTGCTGGCCAGCGCCGTCGGTTCCTCCTCGGCGCGGCTGATCCTGTCGCTGCTGTTTCGGCGCCACAACCGCGAATCCAGGGATGCCTTCCGCTTGCTCGACGACGCCACCGAGGCGCTGCAGCACAACCGCGACCTGTTGCAGATCGCGCTCGACCAAATGGAACAGGGCATCACCGTCTTCGATCGCGATTTCCGCCTGATCTGCTGGAACCGCCAATACCGGGCGCTGTTCGACCTGCCCGACGAGATGGGCCAGGTCGGCGTCTCGCTCGACCGCATCCTGCGCCATCTCGCCGAACGCGGCGACATCCCCGCCGATCAGCGTGTGGCCATGCTCAACCGGCTGACCAGTTTCGTCAGCCCATGGCAGATGGAGCTGAAAACCTCGGGCCGCATCCTGGAACTGCGCTCCAACCCGATGCCGGACGGCGGCATCGTCGCCACCTATGCCGACATTTCCGGGCGCGTGGAACAGGATCTGGCGCTGAAGCGTGCCAATGAATCGCTGGAACAGCGCGTCAAGACCCGCACCATCGAACTGACCCGGGTCAATGAGGAGCTGGCGCAGGCGCAGATGCTGGCCGAGGAGGCCAATCTCGGCAAGACGCGCTTCCTCGCCGCCGCCGGCCACGACATCCTGCAGCCGCTGAACGCCGCCCGGCTCTATTGCTCCTCGCTGATCGAGAAGGCCGGCAAGGGGCCTGCCGGCAAGGCGGCCGTCAACATCGAATCCTCGCTGGAATCGGTCGAGACGATTCTCGGCGCCGTGCTCGACATCTCCCGCCTCGATGCCGGCGCAATGAAGCCGGACGATACCGCCTTCAACCTCGACGGATTGCTGCGCCAGATCGGCAACGACTTCCGGCCGCTCGCCGCCGAAAAGAAGCTCGCGCTGACCATCATGCCGTCATCGCTGACAGTGACGACGGACCGCAATCTGCTGCGCCGCCTGATCCAGAACCTCGTTTCCAACGCCATCAAATACACGCGCCACGGCCGCGTGCTGGTTGGCGTCAGGCGGCGCGGCGAACTGGCCGAGATCCAAGTGATCGACACCGGCATCGGCATCGCCGGCGACAAGCTGAACACCGTCTTTCGCGAATTCACCCGGCTCGACGAGGGCGCGCGCGAGGCCGAAGGCCTCGGTCTCGGCCTCTCCATCGTCGACCGCATCGCCCGGGTGCTGCGCCTGGAGATCCGGATCTTTTCCACCCCTGGCAAGGGCACGCGCTTCTCCGTCATCCTGCCCGTGGCGGCCGTGCAGGAGCCGCGGCGCGAGATCGAAACCAGGGCTCCTGCCCGCGCGACGGCTTCGCTGGCCGGGCTGCACGTGCTGTGCATCGACAACGACGCCCGCATCCTCGAAGGCATGCGGCTCCTGCTCGAAGGATGGGGTTGCAACGTCGACACCGTGGCCGGTTCAAAGGATCTGGAGACCGCGAAGATACACCGCCCGGACATCGTTCTTGCCGACTACCATCTCGACGGCGAAACCGGTCTCGAACTCGTCGTCAGGCTGCGCGCGATCCATGGCGACAACCTGCCGGCCGTGCTGGTCACAGCCGACCGCTCCAACGAGGTGCGCACGGCCGCCGGCGGGCTCGAGATTGCGGTGATCAACAAACCGCTCAAACCAGCGGTACTGCGCTCGATGATGGCCAGGGTCAGGCCGCTGGCACCGGCGGCCGAATAGCATCAAAGGCGCCCGGTCTCAGCCCTGGTGTCCGAGGGTGGCGTCCTAGAGCATTTCACCGTTTCACGGAAACGGCGTTCTGCTCTAACTCTTTGTTTTAACGCAATTCTAGACGGAAAACCGCTTCACACTTTTCCTAGAATTGCTCTAGGCCAGGCCGTCGACCATCTGGGAACTGCGGAACCGGGGCCGTCCGGCATTGCCCGCCACAGGCGGACGATGCTCGCGAAAGGCCATTGCAAGCGTCCTCAGCGCCTCGCGGGACTTGGCGTCCGTCAGCGTCGAAAGCAGCACGATCTCGGAAGGCGGCAGCGCCGGAAGCCCGAATTTCCGGCTGACCTCGATGGTGCCGGATGGGGCAAGCCGGCAGGAAAATACCGAGGCTGCGAGGCCGGCCGAGACGGCCTCCGCGACGGCGAAGGAGCCGCAGCCGAGGAACACCTCCGTCCACGGTATTCCGACAGCGTCGAGCGCGCGGGTCGTGATGTTGCGGATACCGCAGGATGGCGAGGATGCCGCCAGGCGCAGCGGCTCGTCGGCCCGGTGGATGAAGTCGGGCGCGGCGTACCAGCCGAAATGTTCGGGCGCCAGCACTTCACCATCGCGCCGGTCGTCCTCCCGGCGGATGATCGCCGCGTCGATCTCACCGCGATCGAAAGCGTCCAGCAGGTCGTGTGAATCATCGAGCCGCACTTCGATGGTGAGCGCCGGGTCATGCGCGTTGAGCCGCGCCAGCAATGTCGGGACTTCCGCGCCTCCGACATGGGTGGCGATGCCCAGTGTGAAGCGGCGGCGCACCGAAGACAGGCTGGCAATGGCGCGATCGTGTGCCGCGAGGAAGTCGCGTGCGGGCTGGAGAAACACCGCGCCCTGCGCCGACAAGCGCACCAGCCGAGGCGTGCGCTCGATCAATTTCTGGCCGACGCGCTCTTCCAGCCGCTTCAGCTTCACGCTGATTGCTCCTTGCGTGCTGCCAAGAGCCTCGGCCGCCCGCGTAAAGCTCTGAAGATCGGCGATGGCGACGAATGTTTTCACAGCGTCTACGTCCAGCGTCATGTCAGCTATCCGCACTTGTTGTCTCTGAAATAGCCAACCATGCAATTCTAAAATGATCAAGCCTCGCCTACCCTGGGCCATACGCGCGCCGGGCGAGCTGCAATGGATTCGCCGATTGCCGACAAATACGTTCGAAAGGTTGAACCATGCCCACTGCCCTGACCCGCCGCGGCATCATCGTTCTGTTTGCCGCCTGCCTGGCGTGCCTGATGTTCGGTCTGGAGATTTCAAGCGTTCCCACGATCCTGCCGACACTGGAGCAGGTGCTGCATGCCGACTTCAAGCAACTGCAATGGGTGATGAACGCCTATACGATCGCGGTCACGACGGTGCTGATGGCGGTCGGCACGATCGCCGATCGTTACGGGCGCAAGCGTGTCTTTCTGGTCGCCATCGCCGCCTTCGGCCTGACATCACTGATTTGCGGCGTCGCCGAAAGCGTCTCCACGCTCATCGTCGCCCGGTTTCTGCAGGGCCTGAGCGGCGGTGCGATGCTGATCTGCCAGCTTGCCGTGCTGTCTCATGAATTCCGGGAAGGGCGCGAACGCGCCGTCGCATGGGGCTGGTGGGGCGTCATCTTCGGCATCGGCCTCGGCTTCGGCCCCATCATCGGCGGCGGCATCGTCGCGGTCTCGAGCTGGCAATGGGTATTTCTTGTCCACGTGCCGGTTGCTGCGCTGGCATTCGCCCTCGCTCTGATGGGCGTCCACGAATCGAAGGACCCGCAGGCGGGCAAGCTCGACATAGCGGGCATCCTGACGCTGTCACCGTCGGTCTTCTGTCTCGTCTTCTACATCATCCAGGGGCCGGATCTGGGTTTCTCCAGCCCAACCGCGCTGGCGATCCTCGGCATCTCGATAGTGAGCTTCATCGCCTTCCTCATTGCCGAGAAGGTCAGCCAGCGGCCGATGTTCGACTTCTCGGTCTTCCGGATCCGACCCTTTTCCGGCGCCATCGTCGGCTCGGCGGCGATGAACCTCAGCTATTGGCCTTTCATGATCTACCTGCCGATCTGGTTCCACGCCGGGCTCGGCTATGACACCGTCTCCACCGGCCTTGCCCTGCTTGCCTACACGCTGCCGACGCTTGTGCTGCCGCCCTTGGCAGAGCGCTTTTCGCTGCGTTATCGGCCCGGCATCATCATTCCGGCGGGCCTCGTCATCATCGGCGTCGGGTTCATCCTGATGAAGTTCGGCAGCGCCGCCGCGCAGCCGGATTGGCTGACGATGCTGCCCGGCTGCCTGATCGCGGGGATGGGTCTGGGAATAACCAACACACCTGTCACCAACACGACGACGGGTTCCGTTTCGAGCGACCGCGCCGGCATGGCCTCCGGCATCGACATGAGCGCCCGCATGGTTTCGCTGGCGGTAAACATCGCGGTGATGGGCTTCATCCTGGCCAGCGGTGTGCTGGCGCATCTGAGGCATGCGCTGCCCGACCTCGACGCTGCCCAATTGCGTCTTCTCGCCGAAGCTATCGCTGCTGGAAATCCCATCTCCGGGCTCGCCGGGACCGTCGCCCAGGATGCGCTGCGCAACGGCTTTGGCTGGGTCATGCTCTATGGCGGGATCGGCGTCTGGATCATGGCCGCCATCAGTTTCGCAAGCTTCAACGCCCGGCCGATGCGGCGGACGGAGGTTCAGTGCTCTGATTGAACAATGTTCTGATTGAACAGGCGCCCTGGCGATCAACCCGCCGGCTGCAGCGGGTCGCTGCCGATCTTGGACAGAAGGATCACCGCCTGCGTGCGGCTGTCGACGCCGAGCTTCTGCAGGATGGCGGAGACATGCGCCTTGATGGTGGCCTCCGATACGCCGAGTTCATAGGCGATCTGCTTGTTGAGCAGGCCCTCGGCCAGCATGCCCAGCACCCGTGTCTGCTGCGGCGTCAAAGCCTGCAGCCGCTTGATAAGGTCCGATATTTCGGGATCGCGCTCGATGCCGAGATCGACGCCGGCTGGTGCTGCGATGTCGCCGGCAAGCACCGATTGCACGGCGCTGCGGATCTCTTCCATGCTGGCCGATTTGGAGATAAAGCCGGAAGCGCCGAGGTCGAGCGCCCGCCTGATGGTCGCCGGATCGTCGTGGGCCGACACCACGACCAGCGGCACCGCCGGATAGATGCCGCGCAGCGAGACCAGGCCGGAGAGCCCGCTGGCGCCCGGCATCGACAGGTCGAGCAGCACCAGATCGACGTCCTCGTTGGCCACGACCAGCGCCTTGGCGCTCTCGAAATCGCCGGCTTCGTGGATGGCGGCGACGTTGCCGATGCCGGCGAGCGCTTCGCGCAGCGCACCGCGAAACAGCGGGTGATCGTCGGCGATGACGAAAGAATAGCCTGCCGGCAAATGTCCCTCCCCGAATCCCCTATGGGTTTAGCTTTTTCGGGATCAGTGGGCGATTATGCGGGGCGGCGCGCTGTTTTCAAGCGGCAAAGCCAGCGCCCCGCGTTTTCCCTTGGTTGAAGCGCTCAGGTCTTCTGCGAATTGGGCTGGGCGCCGTTGTCCTTGTCCATATCCCTGACGATGCCCATGAAGCCGCGAAGGAAGCGCTCCATGTAGCCCATCGTCTTGTTGAAATCCTCCTCGCTCGGCAGTTTCGATTCGAGGCGGGCGGAGAGCGAATTCTCGAGCTTGGTGACGCGCTCGTCCATCGCCTTCATCGAGGTTTGCAGGCGGTCGACCTCGTCCTGGAAAGCAGCGCGTTCGTCGGCCGCCATCTTGCAGACGAGCTGGCCCGAACGCTCCTCGCAAATCGACATGGCGCCGGTCTGCGTGTCGATACGGACAAAGCCGTTGTCAGACTTTTCCAGCCGGTAACGGTCGGTTTCTTCCGAATAAGCTGAAGCCGCGACCAGCGAAACGAGCGCGGCGGGGATCAAGATGTGCTGCAGACGCATGTTGTCCTCCATGGCCAAGGTCTGGAATATCGCATGTTTGCGCCGGAAATGGGGAAGACCCTTGGCGTGGCCTTTCCCGAATGGCTGGTTCGGAATCTTCTTGACGCAATTCCCAAGGGAAAGCGCTATGCGCTTTTCCCGGGAAAACCGTTTCACACTTTTCCTGGAACTGCTCTATAGCGCAACCATGTCTCAGATTATCTACAAGATAACCCCGCAAGCGCCATGGCGCGAGGCCGAAACACATGGCCGCTTCACCGGCGCGCCGATCGATGTCGCAGACGGCTTCATCCACTTCTCCACGGCGGCGCAGGTCAGGGAAACGGCGGCAAAGCACTTTGCCGGCCAGCCGGACCTTTTGCTGGTCGCCATCGACGGCGCCGGCCTGGGCGCTGCGCTGAGATATGAGGTCTCGCGCGGCGGTGCGCTGTTTCCGCATCTTTATGGCCCGCTGGACCTCAAGGCCGTGCTGTGGGTCCGGCCACTGCCGCTTGGCGCCGATGGTGTACACCAGTTCCCGGCACTGGAGGGGCAATGAGCGTGCTCGACCGGCTCGGCCAGAAGCTGCTGTTCGCCTTCGATCCGGAAACCGCGCATGGTATGTCGATTGCGGCGCTGCGATGCGGCGTTCCGGTTGGTGCGCCGGCGGTCCGCGATGACAGGCTGAAGATTACGGTCTGCGGCCTCGAGTTTCCGAACCCGCTCGGCATGGCAGCGGGCTACGACAAGAATGCCGAGGTGCCCGACGCGCTGATTGGCCTGGGCTTCGGCTTCACGGAGGTCGGTACCATCACGCCGCTGCCGCAAGCCGGTAACCCGAAGCCGCGTATTTTCCGGCTGACGGCCGATGATGCGGTGATCAACCGATTGGGCTTCAACAATGAAGGCCATGCAGCGGCCGAAAAGCGCCTTGCCGCGCGCAAGGAGCGCCCCGGCATCGTCGGCGTCAACATCGGCGCCAACAAGGACGGCAGCGACCGCATCGGCGATTATGAGCGCGGCGTCGCCCGGTTTGCGCAGTACGCCAGCTATCTCACCGTCAACATCTCCTCGCCCAACACGCCGGGCCTGCGCAACATGCAGGCGCGCGAGCAGCTCGGCGAGCTCTTGTCGCGGGTCATGGCCGCGCGCGCCACGGGAACGGCGCAGCCGCCGGTGTTCCTGAAGATCGCGCCGGATCTGGTCGAGGCCGAACTGGAGGACATCGCCGCTGAGGTCACCGAGAAGCGCATCGACGGCGTCATCGTCTCCAACACCACCATCTCCCGACCGCCGCTGCGTAGCGGCGACACCGCGCGCGAGACCGGGGGACTCTCCGGCAAGCCGCTGTTCGAGCGTTCGACCATCGTGCTGGCGAAGATGCGCAAACTGCTCGGACCGGACCGCGCCATCATCGGCGTCGGCGGCGTCGATTCCGCCGATACGGCGCTAGACAAGATCCGTGCGGGCGCTGATCTGGTGCAGCTCTACACCGGCATGATCTATGCCGGGCCTTCACTGCCAGGCCGTATTCTTTCCGGAATGATCCGTTTCGTCGAAAAAGAACGGCTGAAGTCGATTTGCGAGTTGCGCGACAGCCGCCTCGACTTGTGGGCGTCCAGGCAACTCTGAATCGCTCTCAGGAGCGTAGATTGCGACTGACGGCCCGCTCGCAGATGGTGCCGCCGATGGCAGGCAACACTCCGAAGAGAAGCAACTGTGCGGTTCCGCCGATGCCAGAAACCGCGGAGAGAATGAACGCAGCGAGCAATCCCAGCGCCGCGCCCAAGACATATGGCAGGTAGCTTCGCATAAGCTCGCCCTGGAACAATTGGTGCATCAAGTCTGTTGGAAATCGACTGGAAGTGCAAGTGCATCCGACCGCACCGCAGGGCGTCGAACTCGGGTTAACGGGTTCCTTCGGTGCCTCGCCGGGGCGTTGGCTGACGGAGCATCAAACGAAAAACCCGCCTGTTCGGCGGGTCACCGGCGCAAATCAGCACCATGAGCAAAAATGTACCATAGCTGAGAGCACCCAGTCAAGAAAAAATTCCTATCGCGGAAAGCCGTTCGGTGCCATGGACGACGCTGGGCCTTCCGGGGACATCGTCTAAAACGCCGTCCGTACCCTGAGCCGCAGGATCGTCAGCAGGCTGAAGCCTCGCACCAGCAGGAAGACGTGCAGCGCCGCCCACAGTCCATTGTTGCCGAAGGCGGGCGCAAGGGTCAGCAGCGCGGCCGCGAAAACCAGGAACGACAGAAGCATCATGTTGCGCATGTCGCGGGACCAGGTCGCGCCGATGAAGACGCCATCCATCTGGAACGCCAGCACACCGCTCAGCGCCGTGAATGCCGCCCACGGCAGGTAGATGTCGGCCACCGAACGGACGTCCTCCGATGTCGTCACGAGTGCGACCAGATTGGCGCCCCCAGACAGCATTACCAGCGTCGCGGCTCCCGCCAGTCCGAAACCCCAGAACAGCGTCAGCCGCACGGCCTGGCGGAACGGTGCGGCGGCACGTGCGCCGACGGCACGGCCCGCCAGCTGTTCGGCGGCGGTGGCAAAGCCGTCGAGGAAATAGCCGGCGACGAGGAAGAAGTTCATCAGCACGGCGTTGGCGGCCAGCGTCACCGTGCCGAACTGCGCGCCCTGGCGGGTGAACAATGCGAAGGCGGCGAGCAGCGAGAACGAGCGGATCATGATGTCGCGGTTGAGCGACAGCATGCGCAGGAAGGCGGCCATGTCGAGCAGGCGGTGGCGCGGCAAGGGCGGGGCCGACCGGAACCGGCGGATCACGATCGCCAGGCCGAGCAGCATGGCCAGGAACTCACCGGTGACGGTCGCCCAGGCAACGCCGGCGACACCCCAGCCAAGTTCCAACCCAAGCAGGAAGCAGAGCGCGATGTTGATGCCGTTCAGCACCAATTGCAGCATCAGCCCGAGCCCGCCCTCGCCGCGCCCCAGCACATAGCCGAGGATGGCGTAGTTGATCAGCGAGAACGGCGCCGCGAGCAGCCTGATCCTGATGTAGACGCCCATCGCCTCGCTGACGCGCGGTTCGGCGCCCATGAACTTTTGCCCGACGATGGCGACCAGCGGCGCAAGGGCAGCGAGCACGATGCCGGCGATAACCGCGATCAGCACGGCTCGCCAGAACACCGCCTGTTCCTCCAGGGCATCGCCACGCCCAAACGCCTGTGCGACAAGGCCGGTGGTGCCCGAGCGCAGGAAATTGAAAGAGGTGAAGACGACGTCGAAGATCAATGCGCCGGCCGCCAGGCCGCCAAGCAGGGCGGCATCGCCGAACTGGCCGACGACAGCCGTGTCGACCAGGCCGAGCATCGGCGTCGTCAGATAGGCAAGCGTCATCGGCACGGCGATGGCGAGCACGGAGCGGTTGGTGACGACAAATGATCCGGGGTGGATCGGGGATCCCGCGTGGATAGGGGATCCGGCGTCGGCTGGTGTTGCACCTTTGTCCAAGGATTGCTGCCTTGCTGATTGCGGCTTGATAGAACCGTCGATGTGCCCCATTTTCCGGCCACCGCGCAATCACCTATCCCTTGACGGCCAACCGAAATCCCGGTCTGGCGTGAGCCAGCCGGATACGATTTCATGCCTCTGCAGATCGTCCATCATCCCGACTACGACGCCGGCTTCGCCGTCAACCATCGCTTTCCGATGAGCAAATATCCGTTGCTGATGGAGGCGCTGCGTACGCGCGGCCTCGCCGGCCCCGACGCGCTCAGCACCGCCGAACCGGCACCAGCGTCATGGCTGGAGCTTGCCCATGCGGCGGACTATGTCGACCAGGTCGTCAACTGCTGCGTGGCCGAGAAGATCGAGCGCGAGATCGGTTTTCCGATCGGACCCCGCGTCTCGCTGCGCGCGCAGCTTGCCACCGGCGGCACCGTGCTGGCGGCGCGGCTGGCCTTGCGCCACGGTATCGCCTGCAACACCGCAGGCGGCAGCCATCATGCGCGGCGCGCGCAGGGCGCGGGCTTCTGCACCTTCAACGATGTCGCCGTCGCCGCATTGGTCCTGCTCGCCGAAGCCGCGGCACAAAACATCCTGGTCGTCGACCTCGACGTGCACCAGGGCGACGGCACGGCGGATATTCTCGCCGATGATCCGCGCGTGTTCACCTTTTCCATGCATGGCGACCGCAACTATCCCGTGCGCAAGATCGCCTCCGACCTCGATGTCGCGCTGCCCGACGGCACGGGTGACGTCGCTTACATGAAGAGGCTCGCCGCCATCCTGCCGGAGCTCTCCGCCCAAGCCCATTGGGACATCGTGTTCTACAATGCAGGCGTCGACGTCCATGCTGAGGACCGGCTTGGCAGGCTGTCGCTGTCGGATGACGGCCTGCGCGCCCGCGACGACATGGTCATCAGCCACTTTCGCACGCGGGGCGTTCCGGTGTGTGGCGTCATCGGGGGTGGCTATTCAACGGATGTGCCCGCACTCGCGGCGCGCCACGCCATCCTGTTCGAGGTCGCCGCGGGCTACGCCTGATAGTCCTTTTCAAGCACGGTCTTGTCGGAAAACCGGTTCCCACTTTTCGGGATCATGCTCTACTTCCGGTAGTTGGCGATCCTCAACAAGATGAACGCCGGCACGACGATAGCCGCGCCCAGCAAGATATAGCCGAGGAAGCGGTCGATGGCGTGGAAGCCGAGATTCCACAGGTCCATGAAGAACTTCCGGATACCGTAGAGCACATCCATCGGCGACCAGCCGAAGGCATTCATGACCAGGCCGACGAGGAAAGACACCACCAGCAGTTTCAGGATCACCTTGAGCGGCGAGTCGCCAAGGAAGCGCGTCAATGCGGACAAGGCCCGTCTCCAGATTGAGGTACCCAGACTCGAGGGCTTCGGCCCAGACATACGCACTTGGCTTGCCCGCTTCAAGCCGGCAGTTTTGCGGGATGTCAAAGGCCTCCACCGAGCGATTGCATGGCAAGATTGTGCTGCTGAACTGGCCAAACCCGCGCCAGACTGTTAAATTTGCGTAAACAGAACCGCTTTAATATCTTGAAAATAAAGCGAAAATCTTCATTTTTCGACTTCCCGCAATGTGCGTGCAATTTTCGCCTGCGAGACGGTCGGCGTCTTTCAGGTGATTGGCCGCGCGGGCGCTCTGACCCCCCTACCACAGCTGGCGAAAGCCAGTCCCAGGACCGCGCAACCATCCCTGAAAGACGCTAAATCGGAGCCCGACCGCCCCAACGGTCGAGTTCTTCGGGAATTAACCTGCGCATCGATTGCCGGATGCGCGCGTGTGTGGAGTAATGCAGTGTTCTCTCAAGCAAAGATCATCCTGACGGCAAGTGCCCTTGCCGTATGCCTCCTAGGGCCGGCGATGGCCGCCGACCTTTCGCCCACCTACAATGATCCCCCCGCGTTCCAGTGGAGCGGCGCCTATGTCGGCGTGCATGGCGGCACGGCGTTCACCGGGATGCCGAACCCGTTTGCCGGCAGGAATGGTCTCAGCGGCGGCGTTCAGGCCGGCTACAACCAGCAGATGGGTCCAGCGGTTCTCGGTGCCGAGATCGAGGGCTCCTATCTTGGTGGCGCCGAGCACGACGTCCGGGGCGGCAAGATCAAGGAAAAGTGGCGCGGAGCCGCCAAGGCCAAGGCCGGCTTGAGCTTCGACCAGACGCTGCTGTTTGGAACCGGCGGCGTCGCCATGACCAAATTCGACAAGGGCGACAAGGTAAGCAGCACCGACGGATGGAAACTCGGCTATCTGGTCGGCGGCGGCATCGAGCAGGGTTTTGCCGGCGGCCTCTCGGCCAAGGTCGAATATGACTATGTGCGCACCCCAGGCGTCGAAACGACGTCCGCCCTGGGCAAATCCAAGGCGACGATCGGCAGCCATGAACTGAAGGCCGGCATCAACTACCGGTTCTAGGGCAGGCCATGGGTTCCGTTGAACCCGTCTGTATTTTGCTCGAACGACCTTGCGCGGCGCCCGGATGCAACGGGGCCGCGCAATTGCTTTGCCTCCATCCGCACCGGCGTCGACGCGTGTCGGCAGACCGCATTTGTGTGCCAGGTCCTGCGTAATGTCGATGCAATCTTCACACCCTAAAGCGCGTCGCATCGAAGCGGATCATGCGGCCCGCTTCAGGTTTTTGTTTTTGTGCATGTCGTTGTCCCAAAAACCGGGGCCACTTTTGGGCGACATGCATTCGGTGCCGCGGATAACCTTGATGACGGGAATCGGATATGTCCAAAAGCAGCGCAAACCATCTGGTGTGGATCTCCAAGGCGTTCTTCGTCGCAATCGTGCTGGTGCTGACGGGATGCGCCTCCGACATCATGAAGAACTACATCGGGCAACCGGTCGAATCGGTCATTCTGGACTACGGGCCGCCGACCGCCGTCGTTGATCTCGGCCGGGGCGAGCGGGCCTATCAGTGGCGGACAATATCCACCAACGCGGTTTCCGGGACCTCCAGCGGCGAGGTTCGCCACACAAAACACGGAACCGTCTACGAAGAAACCGAAACGCCTGGCTATATCGAGCGCCAGGAATGCTTCTATACGTTCTATGCCCGCGCCTCGGGCGGCCGATGGTTCATCACCAATTTTCGTCAACCGAAGCTGGAATGCGAATGAATTGCCACGGCGTGCCGGCTGCCTGTGACGGAGAGTGCGCATGCGTATCCTGCTGATCGAGGACGAGCCGGAAATGGCCTCGGTGCTGAAGACCGCACTCGAGCGCCAGGACATCATCGTCGACCATGCCGCGACACTGGCGGATGCCGAAGCCGTGGCGCGGCTCGGCCACCATGACGCGGTGGTGCTGGACCGCCGGCTACCGGACGGCGATGGCCTCAGCCTGATCCCGCGCCTGCGGGCCTTGCATCTGGACGTGCCGGTGATCGCGTTGACGGCGCTCAGCGGGCTCGACGATCGCGTGGCGGGGCTCGATGCCGGCGCCGACGACTACATGGTCAAGCCGTTCGCCACGGTGGAACTGGTTGCCAGGCTCAATGCCTTGCACCGGCGTTCGTTCACCACGCGCGCCCACCAGACGGTGGTCGGCCGCCTCACCTATGATTTTCGCCATCGCGAGGCGCTTGTCGAGGACCAGACGCTGGAGCTGCCGCGGCGCGAACGGCTGGTGCTCGAAACGCTCATCCGCAGGCCGGGCCGGACGATTATGCGCGGGACGCTGGAAGAAGCCGTCTATGCTCTCGACGACGAGATCGGCTCCAATGCATTGGATGCCCACATTTCGCGGCTGCGTCGCAAGCTTGACGACGTCGCTGCCGGTATCGAGATCAGGGCGATCCGCAACCTCGGTTATCTCTTGCGGGCCGCCTCGTGAAGAAGCCGCGCACGCGATCGCTGCAATGGGTGCTGGTGCGGCGGATGATCCTGCTGCAGGCGGCGACACTCCTTGCCTTCATCGTGCTGTGCGCGGCCGCGCTATGGATCGCCAATCCGCGGCTTCTTGTCGACAACGAAGCTGCCGTTGCCGCCCTGAAGGAGGCCGTCGATCGTGACGGCAACGGCAAATTGATCGTCCATGAGACCGACGGGCTGCGTTCGTTTCGTGAGGGTTTCCCCAATGTCTGGTACATCATTCGCGACAACAGCGGCCAGAGCATCCGCTTCGGCAGCATACCCGACGTCTACACCAGGAATTTTGGCGATCTGCTGGGCCAGGCCGATCACGCCACCATCGGATTTTCCGAAGATGATTTGAGGCCGGAGGCCTATCTCGAAAGGGTTTCGACCAAGGCCGGCACGGTTCAGATCATCGCCGCGACAAGGTCATCGCGGGAAGAGACCGAGGGCCTCGAGGTCACCATTTCGGCCAGCATCGACGTCGCCAAGAACCCGGATGGCAGCAGGAACTGGGAGAAGGCGCTTCCCGCTCTCGTGGCCATCATCGTCATCCTGCTGTTGCCGATTGTCCTCGTCATGGGAGCCACGACCCTGGTGACGACGCCAGCCGTCGTGCGCCGGTCGTTTGCCGGACTTGTCGACACCGTCCAGCAGGCCGCGCGCATCGACATCGGCACCCGTGCGATGCAACTGCCGGTCAAGAATGTGCCGCAGGAGATCGCGCCGCTCGTGCATGCCTTCAACCAGACGCTGGCGCGCCTCGCCCAGGGCTATGACCGGCACAATCGCTTCCTCACCGACGCCGCGCACGAACTGCGCACGCCGATCGCCATCCTGCGCACGCGCGCCGAATTGCTGAAGCAGGAACCGCAAAGCGCGCGCCTGCTGCATGACATCGAGCGCCTGTCGCATCTTGCGCAACAGCTGCTCGACCACCAATTGCTCGACCGCCCGGCGGACCAGCGCCAGATCATCGACCTCTGCGATCTTGTCAGCCGGGTCGCGGCCGACTTCGCCCCGCTCGCCATCGAAGCAGGCTACGATCTTGCCTTCGAGCCGACAGCCAACAAGGTCCATGTCGAGATCAACGTGCCGCAAATCGAGCGGGCGCTGGCAAATCTCGTGCGCAATGCCATCGATCATGGCGGCGGTTCCGGCACGATCACCATAGCGACCTATGAAACCGGCGGCGTCGAAATCCGCGACGAAGGCCCAGGCATTCCGGCCGATGAGCACGAGAATGTTTTCGAGCCCTTCTACCGCCTGCAGCCGCAATCGCGCGGCGCCGGTCTGGGATTGAACCTTGCCCGGCAGATCGCACTGCTGCACGACGGCTCCATCCGGATATTGGCGGGCTCCTGGCAAGGCGCCCGCATCCGCATGGAGTTGCCGGTTCGGTCGGTGGCCGCGTGCGGCAGAAATGATGGCCGGCCGACGGTTGCGGCCGATCCCATTGGCTTATCTGTTTTCTAACCAATTGCCGCTATTCCCAATCGAATAGCGGGAGCAAGGCTTTGGTGGAGACGGAGAGAAACACCGCGCGACGCGGCGTCATGCTGTCGGTGGTCATACCATGCTACAACGAGCTGGATGGCGTGGCCGAACTGCACCGGCGGGTAACGGCCGCATGCCTTGAACAAGGCCCTTCCTACGAGATCGTCCTTGTCATCGATGGCGCGACCGACGGTACGCGCGAGGCCATTCTCCAGCTGGCTGAAAAGGACGACCATGTCGTCGCCATCGACCTTGCCCGCAATTACGGCCACCAGATCGCGTTGAGCGCCGGGCTCGAATTCTGTCGCGGCCAGCGCATTCTCATTCTCGATGCCGACTTGCAGGATCCGCCTGAACTGCTCGGCGCGATGATGACGAAGATGAACGAAGGCTTCGATGTGGTCTACGGCCAGAGGCTGACGCGCGATGGCGAAAGCTGGTTCAAGCTCGCCTCCGCGTCCATGTTCTATCGCTTGCTGCGCCGGATGGTCGACGTCGACATAGCCCCGAATACCGGTGATTTCCGGCTGATGAACCGTCGCGCGCTCGACCATCTGAACGCGATGCCAGAACGTTACAGGTTCATTCGCGGCATGGTGAGCTGGATCGGGCTGAGACAGGTGGCTTTTCTCTATGAGCGGCACCGCCGCTTTGCCGGCACCACCCATTATCCGCTGAAGAAAATGCTTCTTCTGGCGGTCGACGCGATGACCAGCTTCTCCATCGTGCCCTTGCGGTTCGCCTCGCTGCTCGGAATGATGTTCGGGCTTCTGGGCCTGGTCGTGCTCGGCTACACCCTGTTCGAATGGTCGGTCGGAAACGTGTTGCCCGGGTGGACCAGCCTTGCCGCGATCATGCTGATCCTGGGCAGCGTCCAGCTCATGGTGCTTGGCATCTTCGGCGAGTATCTCGGGCGCATGTACATGGAGACAAAGCGGCGGCCGCTTTATTTCGTCAACGAGATCGTTTCGCGCAGCCAGGCAGCCGAGGACAAGGAGCTGCCCGTCCACCGCCTGCAAGAGATGGCAAAGAAGGCCGCACGTGCTTGAGACGGTGTTCTACCGATAGGCGCTGGCACACCAGGAACAGCATGCTGTCAAGTCTGCCATCCGATTTATTGAGAATGTTGCGGTTTGGCGCCGTGGGGGTGCTCAATACCGCGCTAGGATATGCAACAATACTGGCTGGGCTTGCGCTGGGCCTTGGTGACATCGTTTCCAATGCAACAGGCTATGCTGCCGGCCTCATCCTTGGTTTCTTCCTCAATCGCCAATGGACCTTCAACAGAGAGGGGGGCTTTCGACCCGGCACGGCCCAACGATATGTGATAATTTTTGTTGTCGCCTATGGCGCCAATCTGGCCATCGTGGTTGCCGCCGTTTCGGCAGGCATCCTCGAAAACCCATTCGTCCACTTGGCCGGAAACTGCCTTTACTCGATCATTTTCTACTTTGGTTCGGCCCGCTTTGTGTTCGTGGGAAATACGGATGGTAGCGCAGCGGCCATTCGGGCGACGTCAATGGACCACATTCCTTGATTGAGGTGCAATGCAATGGCTTTGGGGCATGATGTGAGCGAGATTCAATCGACTGTGCACGCCTTGCCGTCATTCGAGGATTCGCAGCGCATCCGGCTGATCTTCTGCCTGCTTGCGGCCTTGGCGATGGCGGGAGCACTGGCTGCCCAGGCCGGTTCCACCCTGCAGGATCCCGACAGCTGGTGGCAAGTCAAGGTCGGGCTGGATTTCCTGGCAAACCGGACATTTCCGGCAGTCGACCCTTATTCCTACACTTTTGCCGGCCAGCCGTGGATTGCCAAGGAATGGCTGGGGCAGGTCCTGCTGGCTCTTGGCTACCGGGCAGGAGGCTGGAACGGGGTGGTCACGCTGATCATCGCCTCGATCTCCCTGACGGTGCTCCTGATGGGGTGGTTTCTCAGCACATGGCTGAAGCCGATGCTGGCGATTACGCTGGCCTTCGCCGCAGTGTTCCTGATCAATCCGATTTTCACCTCGCGTCCGCATGTCTTCACGTTCCCGATCATCGTCATCTGGACGGAGATGCTCTTTCGTGCGGCACGGGAAGAGCGGGCGCCGCCATGGTGGCTGCTTGTGCTGGTTGTGTTGTGGGCGAACCTGCACGCCACCTTCACCTTGAGCTTCGTCATCGCGGCTTTCGCCGGTCTCGATCTGCTGGAGCGCACAGGCCTGTCGAAACCTGCCCTCGTGGCGAAATGGATCGCATTCGGGCTGCTTTGCCCGCTGGTCAGCCTGATCCACCCATATGGCGTCCAGGCCATACTGGCGACCCTGACCGTGGCCTATGGCAATGAGGCCGTGCCGCTGATCATGGAATGGAAACCGTTCAGTCAGCCGGATGGCCCCGTCCAGGAAGCTGCGATTCTGCTGGCGCTTTTCGGGCTTCTGGTGTCACGGCTGCGAATTGGCTGGGCCAAGGCGTTGTTCGTCGTCTTCACCTTGCATGTCTATCTCGCCCATGTGCGTTTCATGTATCTGTTCTTCCTGCTGGTTCCCCTGATGATCGCGGTCGAGGTCGCACAGCAATATCCCTCGCTTTCGGCCACCACATGGCTGGCCGAAAAGCGCGACGGACTGGAAAATTTCCTCGCCAGGCGGTTCTATGCGATCTGCGGCGCGGCAGCCGTCTTGCTGATCGGCGCGGTCGCCGTGCTCGGCAGTGCCTATCAGGTCGCGCCAAGCCCGAAGACGTCGGCCAGCGGGGCGCTGGCATTCGCCGAAAGCCATCATCTATCCGGCAACGTGCTGAATTCCTACAATTTCGGCGGCACGCTGATTTTCCACGGGTTCAAGACCTATATCGACGGACGGACGGACCAACTGTTCCTGGGCGGTTTTACAAAGAACGACAACGAGACAGGACAAAGCGGCGGTAGGCCGCTCCTCGAAGCCCGCCTGAAGAAATACGCAATAGGCTGGGCGCTGCTGTCGGCCGACGACAGCCGCATTCCCTTCTTCGACCAGTTGGGCTGGAAACGGGCCTATTCGGACGACTACGCGGTAATCTATCTGCCCGGCGTCTGATCCTGGTGCCTTCATAGTGAATTTCGCGACGGCCAATATATGCCTTGACACGCATGTTGCAGCGCAGCAAAATTACTGCCTGAGGGTAAGCCTGTGAGATCGACGAGCCGGGATTTTCAGCACGACCGAAGGCATCGCCGCATGAGCGTGTCGGGTGCGGCCGCACGGATCCTGGTGGCCGTGTGCGAGCCGGCCGGATGAACTACCGGCGCGACATCGACGGCCTGCGGGCCGTTGCGGTGCTGCCCGTCGTGCTCTTCCATTTCGGCGTGTCCGCCATTCCTGGCGGCTTCACCGGTGTCGACATCTTCTTCGTCATATCGGGCTATCTGATCAGCGGCAGCCTGCTCGATGATCTTGAGCGGGGCCAGTTCTCGATCGGCCGCTTCTACTGGCGCCGCGCACGGCGCATCCTGCCGGCGCTGACCTTCGTCATCCTGCTCGCGAGCATTGCCGCCTGGTTCATCCTTCTGCCTTCGGATCTCCACGAATTCAGCCTTAGCGTGATCGCCGCCTCAACCTTCTGGTCGAACATCTATTTCTGGAAAACGACGAACTATTTCTCCATCGACGCCGAACTACGGCCACTCCTGCACACATGGTCGCTTTCGGTGGAAGAGCAGTATTATATCTTCGCGCCGATCCTCCTTTATCTGATCTACCGATACGTCTCGAAACGCTGGCTGACGGTACTTCTGCCGATGGCCGTCGGCAGCTTTGCCCTGGCAGTCATAGCAACCTCGCTGGCACCGACGGCAGGCTTCTATCTCTTGCCGACGCGCATATGGGAGCTGGCGCTGGGCGCCATGCTGATGTTGCGGAAGCCTCCGGTCCTAGCCAGTCGGCTGGCGGCGGACCTGATCGGCCTCGCCGGCTTTGCCCTGATTGCATTTGGCTTTGTGATAATTTCGGACAGCGATCCGTTTCCCGGCTACAATGCCCTATTCCCCTGCATCGGAACAGCTCTGCTGATCTATGCTGGCCAGGATAACGCCGACAGGCCGGCACCTGTCGCCACTCGCGTGCTTCGGTTGGCGCCGCTGGTCTGGGTCGGCCTCATTTCCTATTCGCTTTACCTCGTCCACTGGCCGATCAACTCGTTCGTCCATTATCTCTCCCTGAAGACTGTCGGTGTGCCAACGATCATCGCGATGACGGTGGCCAGTTTCGCCTTGGCGGCATTCTCCTGGAAATATGTCGAGCAACCCTTCCGCCACAAACGCGCCTATACCGCCCCGCTGCCTATCTTCGCCTTTTCGGCGACGGCAATCGTGCTGCTGTGCGCCGGTGGTTTGGCCGGTGCACTGGGCAACGGTTTCCCGCAACGGTTTCCGGATTTCTCGACCGAACGTATCCGGGTCGGCGACTGGCGCAACGGCATCTGTTTCAACGAAAACGGGACCCGCATCGAAGACTGGAACCTTGCCGACTGCACCCGTACAATGGGCTTTGCCACCAATGTGCTGCTGTGGGGCGATTCTTTCGCTGCCCATTATGTTCCGGGACTTGAGCCCAACGCCCAGAAAATCCAGGCCAATGTCATCCAATACACCTATGCCGGCTGTCCGCCCGACCTGACCTATTTTTCCTATGCTCGGCCCGCCTGCACCCGCTTCAACGAACGGGCCTTGTCGATTATTCGCGACGCCAACATCCAGGCGGTGATCTTGAGCGGCCGATGGACCGACTACCAGGCCAGGGGCTTCGACGGCCTGCAGAAGACGATCGATCGGCTTCGCGAGATGGGGGTCAAGGTCTATACCGTCGGCCAGTCTCCGGAATTCATCGCCGACGTCCAAAAGATCGCTTTCTTGGTGAAACGGGAGCATGCCGGAACCACATCCTGGCCGATGGCTATGGATCCGAACATCAACGCACGGGTTCTGCCGTTCACCAAAGGGGCCGATTTCATAGATCCGCTGACGTATCTGTGCGACTCGGCCGGTTGTTCATACGCCGACGCCGAGACCAATGAATTTCTCTACTTCGACTATGGCCACTTCTCTTCCGCCGGCGCGACGCTGGCCATCTCGAAATACTGGCCAAGCTTCGCCACCAGCAATAAGGTCGCGGAGGCAAAACGGCAATTCACGGCCGCGGGCGCGCCGTGATCCGCAGCACGACCGTCGTGAGAACAGACCGCTTTGCGATTGCCCGAAGCCGGGCCGTCATGGTAACGAGGGCGCACGCGGGTATGATGTAATGGTAGCTTGTCAGCTTCCCAAGCTGAACGCGAGGGTTCGATTCCCTCTACCCGCTCCAGTCTAAGGCGTCAGAACCATTTCAGCGCCTGCCTGTTCGTCGAACACAACCGAGCAGCCTCGCGCAAGCGCCACCGTTGCGAGGGCGTTTGCTGCCACGTCATCCGATGAAACGAAATCGCCGGTCAACACCCGCAATTCTTCCACGCCTTCAGCCATGGAAACGAAATTCCCGACCGATCGATCGTGCTTGCAGGCCTCGATCACGTAAAGCAGATCGATGATTTCGAAGCTGCGCATGTTCAGCCTCCAGAAGAAATCGTCCCTTGCAAGATCATGAACGCATTGGCGGGAAACAATGTTCCCAGTTCGCTTTCGCTAGAGCAATTCCAGGAACGGTTTTCCGTCCGGAATTGCGTCAAAACGAGGAGTTAGAGCGGGTCGCCGTTTCCGTGAAACGGTGAACTGCTCTAGCCTCGGCCTGGCGGTGCTTTCGCCGGACAACCTTACCCGAGCGAGCCATCATCCCACTTCTCTCAGAATGAAGTCGTGCAGCATCTTGGCGGCCGGCGACAGCGCGCGATTCTTCACCGTGATCAGGCTGTAGGGCCTGACCTCGATGTCGAATTCGGTCTGGACGACGTCGATGGCGCCGGCCAGCCCGTCAGGGTTCTGGATGAATTTCGCCACCTGGACAGAGACCGGTGCGATGGCATCGGATTGCGCGACCATGACCAGGGTCAGGAGCAGCGAACTGGTGTTCAGGATACGGTCCGGCAAAGCGATGTTGCGGTTGAGGAAGTTGCTCTCCATGGCCTGGCGCAAGGGCGAGCCGCCAGACTGGAAGACCCAGTCATAGGCGGCGGTCTCTTCCAGCCGCACCGCCTCGCCCTTGGTGAGCGGATGGCCCCGGCGCACGATCAGGCAGGCCTTCTCGACGCCGATGACGCGCGACTCGAACAGCCGCGGATTGAGATCGTCTGGTATGCGCGCGATGATGAAATCATGACGCGTGGCGATCAGCTCGCGTGCCAGCACATTGGAGGTCTCGACCTGCATGGTGATCTCGATGCGCGGATAGATGCGGCGGATCTCACGAATTGCCGGCACCGCCAGCTCGATTGCGGGTGCGGTCACGGCACCCAGGAAAACCGAACCACCCTTGCCCGCCTTGAGCTCGGAAATCTCGCGGTCCACCTCGCGCATCTCCAGCAGGATCGAGCGCGCGCGCCTGGCCAAAGCCTTGCCGTATGGCGTCAAGGTGATACCGCGCGGCAGCCTCTCGCACAGCTTGACCTCCAGCACCGCCTCCATCTCCGCGATCATGCGCGAGGCCGCCGGCTGCGAAATGTTCAGAACCTGGGCTGCCGCGCTGACCCGGCTGTGGTCGTCGAGCGCGACGATCATGCGCATGTGACGCAGACTGAGACCGCTGCGCAGCAGGGTTTCGCCATCGCCCGGTGCTTCTCTGTAACCATTTGAAGCTGTTGTCAGATTCCCGGGCCGCGCCATCGCTTTCCCTGCCTTCTGCTCGTGTTAGGCCGACATCGGGGTCAGCCCGTCACGTCGCAATACATATACCAACCACGATATAGCAACCATCAAAGATCGCATTTGACAGTTATGGCAAAGACCCACACCCTCCGCGCGTTCCAAGACGTGACGGTCGCTGACGAGAAAAATCGTATCGATTGAATCAGCGTCTCGGGGCCATGGGAGGATACCGGAGATCGATATGACGGCAGCAGTGCCTTGGCGCTTCTGCACGATTGCGCGGCCCGCGACCCCCGGGGTGCCGCGTCCATCAAACAGGGAGAGTTGAAGTGAAAATCATCAAGACACTGGCCGCCGTCGCGGCCCTTGGCATCGCTGCCATGACCTACTCGGCGCACGCAGCCGACAAGGGTCTGGTCGGCGTGCTGATGCCGACCAAGACCTCGCAGCGCTGGATCAACGACGGCGACGCCGTCAAGTCCCAGCTCGAGGCTCTCGGCTACACCGTCGATCTGCAATACGCGCAGGACGACATCCCCAACCAGCTCAGCCAGCTGGAAAACGAGATCACCAAAGGCCCGAAGGCGCTGATCATCGCTTCGATCGACGGCACCACCCTGTCGGATGCTCTGCAGAAGGCCGCTGACGCGGGCGTCGTCGTCGTCGCCTATGACCGCCTGATCAAGAAGACCGCCAATGTCGACTACTACACCACCTTCGACAATTTCGGCGTCGGCGTGATCCAGGCGAATTCGCTGGTCAAGGGCCTCAAGGAGCGTTTCCCGAACACCAAGCCGTGGAACGTCGAACTGTTCGGCGGCTCGCCCGACGACAACAACGCCTTCTTCTTCTACAATGGCGCCATCTCCGTCCTGCAGCCGCTGATCGACGACGGCTCGATCAAGATCAAGTCCGGCCAGACCGGCATGGACAAGGTCGGCACGCTGCGTTGGCTCGCCGCCACCGCCCAGGCGCGCATGGACAACCTGCTGTCGGCCAACTATTCGGACGGCAGCCGCGTCGATGGCGTTCTTTCGCCCTATGACGGCCTGTCGCGCGGCATCACCGCCTCGCTGCGCGCCGTCGGCTACGGCACCGAGGCTCAGCCGTGGCCTGTTGTGACCGGCCAGGACGCCGAGACCGCTTCGGTCAAGCTGATCATCACGGGCGAGCAGTATTCGACCGTGTTCAAGGACACCCGCGAACTGGCCAAGGCCACCGTCGAACTCGTCGACAAGGTGCTCTCGGGCGGCAAGCCGGACGGCCTCGATGAAAAGACCTACAACAACGACGTCAAGGTCGTTCCTTCGATCCTGCTGACGCCGCATGAGGTCGACAAGTCGAACTACCAGGCGCTGGTCGTCGACTCCGGCTACATCAAGGCCGACGAACTGAAGTAACCCCGGTTACAAAGTCAGGGGTCCTGCGCAACGCAGGGCCCCTTTTCGTTCACCAGCGAGCCCGGTATTGTCACCGACCTCGCCGGCAATGTTTGCCGAGCTCTCAAGGAGCGGTAGTCCCCATGGCCTCGACGATTTTGGAGATGCGCGACATCACCAAGACGTTTCCCGGCGTGAAGGCGCTGTCGAACGTCAATCTCAGCGTCGGGGAAGGCGAGATCCATGCCGTGGTCGGCGAAAACGGCGCCGGCAAGTCGACGCTGATGAAGGTGCTGTCGGGCGTCTATCCCTCCGGCACCTATGACGGCCAGATCATCTTCCAAGGCCAGGAATGCCAGTTCAAAGGCATCCATGACAGCGAACACAAGGGCATCGTCATCATCCACCAGGAGCTTGCGCTGGTGCCGATGCTGTCGATCGCGGAAAACATCTTCCTCGGCAACGAACACGCCAAATTCGGCGTCATCGACTGGGATGCCAACGAGGCGCGCACCAGCGCGCTGTTGAAGAAGGTGGGCCTCAAGGAGGACCCCAAGACGCTGATCACCAATATCGGCGTCGGCAAGCAGCAGCTGGTCGAAATCGCCAAGGCGCTGAGCAAGGAGGTGAAGCTGCTGATCCTGGACGAGCCGACGGCTTCGCTGAGCGAGAAGGACAGCCAGGCGCTGCTCGACCTTCTGCTCGAGTTCAAGCGGCAAGGCATGACCTCGATCCTGATCTCGCACAAGCTCAACGAGGTGAACCGGGTCGCCGACAAGGTGACGGTGATCCGTGACGGGCGCACCATCGAGACGCTGGCCAAGAAGGACATCTCTGAAGACCGCATCATCACTTCGATGGTCGGCCGCTCACTCGACGACCGCTATCCGCCGCGCGAGCCTGATATCGGCGAGGTCGTGTTCGAAGTGAAGAACTGGTCGGTCTATCACCCGATCCATGCCGAGCGGCAGGTGATCAAGGGCATCGACATCAACGTGCGCAAGGGCGAAGTGGTGGGCATTGCCGGGCTGATGGGCGCTGGCCGCACCGAATTCGCCATGAGCCTGTTCGGTCGCTCCTACGGCCGCCGCATTTCCGGCGAGGTGCTGCTCAAGGGCAAGCCGGTCGACGTATCCTCGGTGAGCAAGGCGGTCCAACACGGCATCGCCTACGTCACAGAGGACCGCAAGACCTACGGTCTCAACCTCATCGACCATATCAAGCACAACATCACGCTGGCCAATCTTGGCGGCGTCTCGCGCCACAGCGTGATCGACGACATGCGCGAGCTCGCCGTTGCCAACGATTATCGCAAGAAGACCAATATCCGCGCTTCCAGCGTCTATCAGATGACCGGCAATCTCTCCGGCGGCAACCAGCAGAAGGTGGTGCTGTCGAAATGGCTGTTCGCCGACCCGGATGTGCTGATCCTCGACGAGCCGACACGCGGCATCGATGTCGGCGCCAAGTACGAAATCTACACGATCATCGCCCGCCTCGCCTCGGAGGGTAAGGCGATCGTGGTCATCTCGTCGGAAATGCCGGAATTGCTCGGCATCACCGACCGCATCTACGTCATGAACGAAGGGCGCATCGCGGGCGAAATGCCCGCAGCGGAAGCAAGCCAGGAAAAAATAATGCGCGCCATCGTTCGGGGAGAAGGAAAAGCAGCATGAGCACCGAAAGCGCCCCCGCCCCGCAGAGCAAAGTCGCCGAAGACGTGCAGCAGGGTCCACGCATCGCCGTCTCGGCGCTGGCGACGAACCTGCGCGAGTACGGCCTGATCCTGGCGCTGATCGCCATCATGGTGTTCTTCCAGTTCACCACGAACGGAACGCTGTTCAAGCCGGTGAACCTGAGCAATCTGGTGCAGCAGAACTCGTTCATCATCGTGATGGCGCTGGGCATGCTGCTGGTGATCGTCTCCGGCCATATCGACCTCAGCGTCGGATCGGTCGCCGGTTTCATCGGCGCGCTGGCGGCGATGATGATGGTCATCTGGCCGCTCGGCCCGTTCAGCAATCCGCTGGTGGTGTCGATCATCTGCCTGATCGTGGGCGGCGCGATCGGCGCCGCGCAAGGCTACTGGATCGCCTATCACCGAATACCGAGCTTCATCGTAACGCTGGCCGGCATGCTGATCTTCCGCGGCATCTGCCAGGCCCTGCTGGGCGGCGGATCCTCGGTGGGGCCGCTACCCGATGGCTTCAAGGCGCTCAGCTCCGGCTTCATTCCGGATGTCATCGGGCCACTGACGCTTATCCCGCCGACGGTGAACGCGGCCGGCAAGACCATCATGGGCAGCGGCCTGACGCTGCACATGACGACGATTGTGCTGGGCCTGATCGCCGTGCTGGCCTATGCCTATTTCGGGGTGAGGACGCGCCGCAAGCGCGAACGCCATGGCTATGAGGCCGAGCCCTTTGCCCTGTTCGTCGTCAAGACGCTGGTCGGCAGCGCGCTGGCCCTGTTCCTGGTCTACCAGTTCGCCAGCTACAGGGGCCTGCCGGTGGTGCTGCTCGTCATGGGCGTGCTGATCTCGCTGTTCGTCTTCGTCACCAAGCGCATGACCATCGGCCGCCGTATCTACGCCATGGGCGGCAATTCCAAGGCCGCGCAGCTGTCGGGCATCAACACCGAGCGGCTGACGCTGATGGTGTTCATCAATATGGGCGTGCTGTCGGCGCTCGGCGGCCTGATCATCGCGGCGCGACTGGGACAGGCGGTGCCGGCCGCGGGCCTCGGCAGCGAGCTCGACGTCATCGCCGCCGTCTTCATCGGCGGCGCCTCGGCGATGGGCGGCGTCGGTCAGGTCATCGGCGCGGTGGTCGGCGGCTTCATCATGGGCGTGATGAACAACGGCATGTCGATCATGGGCGTCAACGTCGACTGGCAGCAGGTGGTCAAAGGCCTGGTGCTGCTCGGTGCCGTGATCTTCGACGTCTACAACAAGAACAAGGCTTGAACGGGCTTAAGAGCAATTCCAGGAAAAGTGTGAAACGGTTTTCCGCCCGGAATTGCACCAAGACAATGAGTTAGAGCGGTTTGCCGTTTCCGTGAGACGGTGAACTGCTCTAGTCGAGGCAAGCAGGAGGCATACGATCGCGGCGCTGCCGGCAACCCGCCGGTAACAGAAGTCCCTGAGGGACCAGGCCCGCGAGCGCAATCCGAACTGAGAATTTAAACCGTGGCATGGACGAGGTCCCGGCCGCGCCGAGCAAGGTCTGCCGTTTTGGCAGTCCTGCCAAGGCAAATGAGAGAGGATTCATCATGCTGATCTCCCAGATCCTTGACGACGCCGAGACCATCCGCGTCGTCGCCCGCAATGGCGGCAAGACCCGGATCATCAATGGCGCCCGCAGCGTCTATTCGCTGGCGATGGAGGCCGCCCGTACCGGCGTCGGCCTCGTCGCGCTGATCGAACGCAAGGGGCTTGGCGAGACAGTCGATCTCGAGGCCGCTTACAAGAAGGGGCGGCTGCTGTCGCCGATCAACCACCCCGATCCGGCGCATCTGCACCTGACGGGCACCGGGCTGACGCATCTCGGCTCGGCGGCGACGCGCGATTCCATGCACAAGAAGCTGAGCGCCGACGGCGAGGAGCAGCTCACCGATTCCATGAAGATGTTCCGCATGGGGCTGGAGGGCGGCAAGCCGGCGAACGGCCAGATCGGCGTGCAGCCGGAATGGTTTTACAAAGGCAACGGCACGATGGCGGTGGCGCCAGGTGCCGCACTCCTGTCACCGGCCTTTGCCAAGGACGCCGGCGAAGAGCCCGAGGTGGCCGGCATCTATGTCATCGGCGATGACGGCGCACCTTTCCGCGTCGGCTTCACGCTGTCGAACGAGTTTTCCGACCACGTCACCGAGCGCGTGAACTATCTGTTCCTCGCCCATTCCAAGCTGCGCAACGCCTCGTTCGGGCCGGAGATCCTGATCGGCGACCTACCGCCCGACATCCGCGGCACCTCGCGCATCGTGCGCGACAGCGAGGTGCTGTGGGAAAAGCCGTTCCTGTCCGGCGAAGCGAACATGTCGCACACCATCGCCAATCTCGAACATCATCATTTCAAATACGCGGCCTTCCGCCAGCCGGGCGACGTGCATGTGCATATGTTCGGTACGGCGACGCTGTCCTTCGCCGACGGCATCAGTACTGAAGCCGGCGACGTGTTCGAGATCGAGGCCAAGGATTTTGGTCTGCCGCTGCGCAATCCGCTCGAGATCGAACAGCCGGTGCAGGTGGCGGTGAAGGCGCTTTGAAAGGGTGATCTCCCCCTTGAGGGGGAGATGTCGCCAAAGGCGACAGAG
>NZ_RZRV01000035.1:0-19482 GCF_004023085.1 Mesorhizobium sp. M7A.F.Ca.US.010.02.1.1
GAGGAAGGACCGTTGCGTACGGTCGACCGTATGGCCGGTTCCGGTGACGATCTCGAGATTGCCCTCCAGCTTGAGCGGGCCATTGGTGGTCGGCGTCACTTTCAGCGGACCATTCCTCGCTTCGAGCGCCGGCGTGTCCTTCAGCGGCGGCTCGCCGGTGGCGGCAAAACCGGACTTGTTGTGGCTGCCGTCGCAAAACGGCTTGTTTTCCGAAGCGCCGCAGCGGCAAAGCGTGGCACGATAAGAAGTCTCGCCGTCGAGCACGATCTCGGCGTGTACCGCCAGCGGGCCGTTTTCGCGCAGCCGCACGGTGTTGACCACCGGCGGCTGCTCCTGCGGCCCGCCATCCTTCCTGATGTAGGTGATGGCGCCCGAGGGGCAGCTTTCGGCGATGGCAACGATCTTCTCGACGCTGGCCGCCTCGGGATGGATCCATTGGCCGGCGCGTTGGGCACGAAGACATTCGGATCGCCGAGCACGCAGTTGCGCGAATGGATGCAACGCTTGCCGGAAAACCCGACGTCGATCTTGTCGCTTTCGACCATGCCGGCCATAGCTGAGCTCCTTTTGCCTGAAGCGCGTCGCGTCTGAACAGTTCGAGGCGGCGCGCGCTGGGTATTTGCACAGGCCATGGCTTCCGGCCCGAAGACCGTCAAGCTGGCAAACCGGTCAGGGGACCAGCTCGATCTCCTCGGTCTCGCCGCCGTTGCAGGTGTAGCAGCAATCTTCGCATTTTTCCGTGTTGCCTGGACCGACGCCCCAATAGGTGCCCTCATCGCCATCGACCCAGGCGCCGTAGCAGATCGATTCGCCCGCGTTGCAGGATATCGGCAGCTGCTTGGTCTCGCCGTCGTCGAGGACGTAGTCCTTGTCCTCGCCCGGCCAGACATAGTCGCGATCCTGGCTGTAGAGCTCGACGCGCATGGCGTTGGGGTGGCTGTTCTTGATGGCGAAGGTGACATCGTCGGCTTGCGCCGCCGACGCAACCAGCATGACGAAGGACAGCGCGGCCAGCATGCGGCGCGCATAGGCATGAAACATGATAACCCCCGAACAAGCGGCCCACCCGGCCGCGGGGCGACCATTGCATGCAGCGCTGAATCGCGGAAGTGGACCGGACGGGCCGATCCCCGACTTAATTTGGGTCCAACGAAACTTCCGCGCTCTACGGCACCAGATCGATCGTCTCGGTGGAATGTTCCACGCAGATGAAGCAGCAGGTGTCGCAGGGCTGGTCATTGTCCGGCCCGACGCCGGCGGAGATGCTGTCATTGCCGTCGGCCCAGGCTCCGTAGCAGATATGTTCGCCCTGATTGCAGGACAGCGGCACGGATTTCTGCGACTCGGGTTCGATCAGGAACACCTTGTCATTGCCCGGCCAGACTGTCTCACGGTCGCGGCTGAACAGCTCGACCGCGACAGATTCCTTGCGCAGGTTCTTGACGAAAAAGGCCATGTCGGCGGCCTGCGCCGGGGCGGTGAAGACCAGCGCTGCCAGTGCAACCATACGAAACAGCGTCACGGCCTGGATCTCCCGAATCATCGCGGCAGAATCGCATGCCTGCCCGTAACTAGGAAGGCGCGGAACCCTGCGTTGCGATGTCATGCCCCAGCCGCACCGTTTCATGCACCAGAAGGTCGAGATCCTCGCGCCGTGTGCGATGGTTGGTGATCGCCACGCGCAACCAGTGCTCGCCATGCACCGTGGTGTCCGAAAGGGCCGCAATGCCCTGTTCCTGCAGCCGCAGCATGATCTCCATGTTGAGCGCCTTCAGAGCCTCGCCTGTCAGACCGGGCTGATAGCGGAAGCAGACGATGTTGACGGTCGGCGATGCCGCCAGCTGCAACCGCGGCGCGGCCTCGATCAGGCCGGCAAGATAGACGGCCTGAGCAATGTTCTGGTCGATCAGGCGGCCGAATTTCTCGACACCGTGCTCCTTCAGTGCCATCCACACCTTCAGCGCGCGAAAACCGCGCGACGTCTGCAGGCCGTAGTCGTGCAACCATTCGCCGGAAGCGAGGCCGCGCGGCG
Source organism: Mesorhizobium sp. M7A.F.Ca.US.010.02.1.1 (assembly GCF_004023085.1). Lineage (NCBI taxonomy): Bacteria > Pseudomonadati > Pseudomonadota > Alphaproteobacteria > Hyphomicrobiales > Phyllobacteriaceae > Mesorhizobium > Mesorhizobium sp. M7A.F.Ca.US.010.02.1.1. The sequence continues at coordinate 2,033 of NZ_RZRV01000035.1, forward strand.
TCGATTCCAGATATTCCGGCGTCACAGCGAAGGCCCCGCGATGCGCGGCGGCATCCCTGACCAGGGCGCAGCCGACTTCGAACGGCGCGTGCAGCCATTTGTGGGGATCGAGCGCGACCGAATCCGCCCGTTCGATGCCGGCGACGCGATGGGCATTTTCAGGCGCAATCGCGATCAGCGCGCCGATGCAGCCGTCGACATGGAACCAGAGGTCTTCCTCATGTGCCAGCTTCGCAAGCGCCTGCAAATCGTCGATCGCCCCGGTGTTGACCGTGCCGGCCGTACCGATGACGCAGGCCGGTTTGAACCCTGCCCTGCGGTCCTCGGTGATCGCCGCACGCAAGGCAGCGATATCGATGCGCAGCCCGGCATCGGTCGGTATGCGGCGCAGTGCCCGGTTGCCGAGGCCGAGTGCCTCCATCGCCTTGCGGTGGCACGAATGTATCTGCTCCGAGCCGTAGAAGCGCAGCGGCTTCTCGATGGCGGCAACGCCATGCTCGCGCACGTCGATGCCGGCCTTGACGTTGCGCGCCACGGTCAGCCCTATGATGTTGGCCATCGAGCCGCCGCTGACCAGCGTGCCGCCGGCAGAAGCGGGAAAGCCCAGGATCTCCTTGCACCAGTTCACCACCTGGCTGTCCATCAGCCCGGCGGCGTGGTTGCCGCCGCCGAGGTTCGAGCCCTGGATAGCCGCCAGGAAATCGCCGAGCGCGCCGGTGAAGTTGCTCGACCCCATATACCAGGACCAGAAGCGCGGATGGATATTGCCCATCGGATAGGACATCACCGTGCGGGACACCTCGGCATAGACAGCATCCAGCGGCGCCGGGGAGCGCGGCAGCGGCGCCGAGAAGGCCTCTCTCACATCGGCCGGCATCTCCCGCCAGACCGGGCGGTCGCGCACATCGCGGAGATAATCGACCGCATCGTCAATGACCCGGTGCGACAGGGCCTGCACATCGGCCCAGTCCAGGGGATCGAGCGTTTCCTCGGCCACCAGGCCGAGGTTTTCTTGCACGGCGTCCATACCAGATCTCCCGTCAAGCCGCCGGAAACTGGCAGCCGGGCGTCGAGCGCGACAGGGCGGTCTCGTCGGCATCCATCTCGGCCTCGATGCCGTCGAACAGCGGCGTCGACATGTAGCGCTCGCCGGTGTCCGGCAGCATGCACAGGATCACCGCGCCCGCCGGCGCCTTCTCCGCGACCTGCCGTGCCACGGCGAAGGTGGCGCCGCCGGAAATGCCGGTGAAGATGCCCTCTTTCCGCGCCAATTCCCTGGCCCATTTGATGCCCTCGGGCCCGGCGATCGGCATCACCTCGTCATAGAGGGTGGTGTCGATGGCTTCCTGCAGCACGTTGGGGATGAAATCCGGCGTCCAGCCCTGGATAGGGTGCGGCTCGAAGGCTGGATGGCTGGCGGCCGGGGCACCATCGGTGCCGCGCTGCTGCACCTTGCCGCTGCCGATGAGCTGCGCGTTGGCCGGCTCGGAGAGCACGATGCGGGTTTCCGGACGCTCGCGGCGCAGCACGCGCGCCACGCCGACCACCGTGCCGCCGGTGCCATAGCCGGTGACGAAGCAATCGAGCCGCGAGCCGGCGAAATCATTGACGATCTCGCGCGCCGTCGTTGCCTCGTGGATGGCGGCGTTGGCCGCTGTTTCAAACTGGCGGGCAAGGAACCAGCCATTGGCCTCGGCCAGTTCCACCGCCTTCTTGTACATGCCGAAACCTTTTTCGGCGCGCGGCGTCAGCACCACCCTGGCGCCCAGCATGCGCATCAGCTTGCGGCGCTCGACCGAAAAACTGTCGGCCATGGTGACGACCAGCGGGTAGCCCTTTTGCGCGCAAACCATGGCGAGGCCGATGCCGGTGTTGCCGCTGGTCGCCTCGACCACCGTCTGGCCCGGCTTCAGCGCACCGCTGCGCTCGCCCTCCTCGATGATGTTGAGCGCCAGCCGGTCCTTCACCGAGGCGCCGGGATTGAAATACTCGGCCTTGACGTAGATCGTCGCGTGGGACGGTCCGAGATTGTTGATGCGAACCACCGGCGTGTCGCCGACGGTGTCGAGAATGCTGTCGAACAGGCGGCCGCGCCCGGCCGTGGTTCTGATCTTCTGCTGCTGCAACATCTTGGTCTCCTTGATTGTCATCGCGTTTTGTCTTCACGGGCCGGTTACAAACCGGCAGGTTGGGCGGCGAAGTTTGGTGACCTTGCCGCGCTAGGACTGACATGCCGCACAGCGGCAATGGCTGTATCCGGCGCTGAAATCCGCTGCCGGATGCGCCGTGTCGTGTTTGGTGATACAGGAGAGGCCGACAGGCCAGCGTGGGAGCAGGCGTGGAAACGCACGTGGAATCCACTCGATCGAGGCTGGACGTCGAGATGCCGGTCCTTTCCGTGCGCCTGCTCGGGCCTTTGATGATCTTCCACGACGGCGCTCCGGTTACCCTGCCCGCGTCACGCAAGCTGCGCGCGCTGCTCGCCTATCTGGCGCTGGCACCGCATCCGGTCGGCCGCAGTCGCCTGTGCGAGTTGTTGTGGGATGTGCCGAACGACCCAAGGGGCGAACTGCGCTGGTGCCTGAGCAAGCTGCGGAGCACGCTCGACGCGGTGGGCCGACACCGGGTCGCGACACAGGGCGACACGGTCGCACTCGATCTGAGCGATTGCCTGGTCGATGCGCTGGAGGTGAGCCAGGCCGCCACGCAAGGGCTCGGCACCCTTGATGTCGAGCGCTTGCGGGCGCTGGCCAGACTGTTTGCCGGCGATTTCCTCGATGGGCTGGAGCTCGAGCGCAGCCCGCATTTCAACAGCTGGCTGACCGCGCAGCGCCGCCGCTTCCACTCGTGCCACGTCGCCGTGCTGGAGCAACTCGTCGGCAGCCTGGCGGCAGACAGCGACGAGGCGATCGCCCATCTCGACACATGGGTGGAACTGGCGCCGTTCGACCGGCGTGCACATGCGGCACTTTTGGCAGGTCTGGCCGGACGCGGCGAGATCGGCGCGGCTGAAGAGCATCTGGCGGCGGCAGAACAGTTGTTCAAATCGGAAGAACTGGATTTCGCACCGCTTCGCGCGGCCTGGCGGGCGATCCGTGACCGACAGTCGGGCATCTCGCTTCGGACGGCCTGCCTGTCCACACTATCGCCATTGGTGGCCACGCCGACCGCACCCGGCCCGGTCGAGCCCAGCCATGCTTCGCTGGCGGTGATGCCGTTTGTCGAGGAGGTCGGCGGCGGACGCGGCGGATTGGCCGACGGTTTCACCCACGACATCATCACCCGCCTGGCCAAGCTCAGGGACTTCTTCGTCATCGCGCGCGGATCGGTGTTTGCGCTGGCAGAGCAGAACATCGCGCCCGAGGATGCCGGCCGCCGGCTGAATGTCGACTATGTCGCCACCGGCACCGTGCGCAGCCCGTCCGGCCGCCTCATCGTCAGCGTCGAACTGATCGAGGTGCGCAGCGCCAGGATCGTCTGGGCCGAGACCTTCGAGCGCAGGCCCGATGACATCTTTTCCGTGCTCGACGACATCGGCAACAGCATCGTCTCCTCGATCTCGGCCGAGATCGAAACAGTCGAGCGCAACCGCGCCATGCTGAAGGCGCCCAGCTCGCTCAACGCCTGGGAGGCCTACCATCGCGGACTCTGGCACATGTACCGCTTCACCCAGGCCGAAAACGAGCAGGCGCGGCATTTCTTTGCCCAGGCCTTGCAGCTCGACCCGACCTTTGCCCGCGCCTATGCCGGCCTGTCCTTCACCCACTGGCAGAACGCCTTCCAGCGCTGGGGCGACCGCGACCGCGAAAGCGCGCTGGCCTTCGAGAGCGCCGGACACAGCCTGCTGGTCGACGACCACAATCCGGCCGCGCATTGGGCAATGGGCCGGGCGCTGTGGCTGCGCGGCGAGCAGGACGGTTCGCTACTCGAACTGGAACGGGCTGTCGATCTCAGCCCCAACTTCGCGCTCGGCCACTACGCGCTGTCCTTCGTGCATTCGCAGTCGGGCGACCCGCGAGCGGCGATAGGCTCTTCCGATCATTCGCGCCATCTCAGCCCGTTCGACCCGCTGCTGTTCGGCATGCTGGGCGCACGCGCCATGGCGCATGTCCGGCTCGGCCAGTTCGAGGAAGCGGCCGAATGGGCGCTGAAGGCGGCGGCGCGGCCCAACGCCCACGCCATCATACTGGCGATCGCCGCGCACTGCCTGGCGCTGGCCGGACGGCTCGACGAGGCGCGCGGCTTCGCCGCCGCCATTCGCAAGACAAGGCCGGACTATTGCGCCGACGATTTCATCGGCACCTTCCGCTTCGAGCCGGATGCCGTGGCGCTGTTCCGGCAGGGCGCCAGGCTTATCGGGCTGAACTGAAGCCTGGCATCGCCATCTGGGGCATCGCTTGGGAATTTCGCCTCAATTCCGCTGGGTTAACAAAGTCGGAAGGAGTTGTTTAACCGTTCGCGGCTATGTCACCGCGTGGGGGACCGACAAAGTGAGTATGATGAGCAACAGCCCCGACAAGCGCAATGAATGGCGCGCCATCTTTTACGTGCAAGCTCGCGTCGCCATCCTGTTTGTCCCGGTGGTTGCCAGCCTGCTGATCATAGCGGCGCTTGCCGGAAACGAACGCAAGTCCGTTCCCAGCATGATCGACCCGACCGTCACCGGCTCCGTGCGGTAGACCAGCGGTCATCGGTTCTTCGAGACGCTCCCGGAGGCGGGCGCCGGGCGTGCGCTATCGGCGGTTTTCATTTGGCGTTAAAATCATCCGATGGCACTGAATGAGTGGGCCCGAACGATCAAGCGCGATGTGCATGCGCTCTACCTCGCCGCTCGCGATCCCCGAACGCCTTGGTATGCCAAGGCGCTTGCCGTGTGTGTTGCAGGCTATGCCTTGTCGCCAATCGACCTGATCCCCGATTTCATTCCGGTGATCGGCTATCTCGACGACGTCATCCTTGTCCCTTTGGGCGTCCTTGCCGTGGTCAGGATGATACCGCCCGAGGTGATGGCGGAACACAGGGAGGCCGCTGCCCTTGCCGCTGACAGGCCCGTGAGCCGTAGCGCGGCGGTGATCATTGTTTGTATCTGGGCGGCCTCGATCGTGCTGGCCGGCTGGCTGGGATATCTATATTTCGCCGACTGACTGCCAAGCCGTTCAGCAGGGAGGCTGCCGCCAAGAAAGCCCGGATGGATCGCGCCTCGGGATTCCTTCGCCATCTGGCGTCGCTCAAACAAAGCGCGGGATCGGACCGTTCTGCGGGGTCACATCGTCGCCAAGCTCGATAAAAACCTCGTCGACATAGCACCATGCCCAGCCTTCGGGCGGATCGTAGCCCTCGATGATCGGATGCTGGGTGGCGTGGAAATGCTTGGTGGCGTGGCGGTTGGGCGAGTCGTCGCAGCAGCCGACATGGCCGCAGGTGCGGCAGAGCCGCAGATGCACCCATTGCGACCCGCTCTTCAGGCATTCCTCGCAGCCGAGGGCGCTCGGCGTCACCTTCCTGATGTCGCGCGTATGTCTGCATTCATCCATCATGCTCTCCTGCCATTCGAGGTGTGTCGGCGTTGCCGCGAGCGAGATATGCATGCAATGCCGCGACCACCTGGGCGCCTTCGCCGACAGCCGCCGCGACCCGTTTGACCGAGCCGGCGCGGACGTCGCCTATGGCGAACACGCCGCTGCGGCTGGTCTCCATCTGCGTCGATCCTATGTCCGATCCGGTGCGCACGAAACCCCTGGCGTCCAGCGCCACATCGCAGTTCGCCAGCCAGTCGGTGTTCGGGTCAGCGCCGATGAACAGGAAAAGATGGCGGATCGAGCGCGTCGTTTTCGCGCCGCTGGCGCGGTTGCGCCAGCGCACTGTGGCAAGATTGCCCTCTTCGCCCTCCAGAGCCTCGATTTCGGTCCCGGTCAGCACCTCGATGTTCGGCTGCGCCCGGATGCGCTCGACCAGATAGCGCGACATGCTGGCATCGAGGCTGCCGCCGCGCGCCAGCAGTGCCACCTTCCGCGCATGGCTGGCCAGATAGACGGCCGCCTGTCCGGCCGAATTGCCGGCGCCGACCAGCGCCACTTCCTGGTCCGCGCAAAGCCGACCTTCGATGGGCGACGCCCAGTAATGCACGGACGTCCCCTCGAACCGCGCCAGATTGGCGATGTCGAGGCGGCGATAGCGCGCGCCGCTGGCGATCACCACGCTGCGCGTGCGCACGGTCTCGCCGTCGCCGACATCGAGCAGATAGCGGGCGCCTGACACGTCGGCGGCGGCGCTCAAAAGCTTCGCCTCGTCCGGGATCACCATTTCGACGCCGAATTTCTGCGCCTGGTTGTAGGCGCGCGCCATCAGCGCCATGCCCGAAATGCCCGTGGGGAAACCGAGATAATTCTCGATGCGCGAGGAGGCGCCGGCCTGTCCGCCGAAGGCACGGCAATCGAGCACGATCGTCGACAGGCCTTCGGATGCCGCATAGACCGCCGCCGCCAGCCCTGCCGGGCCGGCGCCGACGATGGCCACGTCATACACCGTATCGGCATCGATCGGCCGCAGCAGGCCGATGCAGCGGGCGAGGTCCTTTTCACCGGGGTTCATCAGCAGCCTGCCGTTTGGACAGAGCACGATCGGCAGGTGGTGCGGATCGACCTCGAAGCGTTCTACCAGGGTTTTGGCGCAGGGATCGCTGTCTGAATCGAGCACGCGGTGCGGTTGGCCGCTGCGGGCGAGGAAACCCTGCAGCCGCAACACGTCGGCATTGTCCTGGGGTCCGATGATGATCGGCCCGCTGGTGGCGCTCTCCAAAAGCCCGACGCGGCGCAAGATCAGCGCCCGCATGATGCGCTCGCCGAGATTGGCCTCCTGCACCATCAGGTCGCGCAGCCGCTGCGAGGCGATGACGAACGCCTCCACCGGTTCGGCGGCCTGCGCATTGACCAGCGAGGGACGGGCCGAAAGCTGCGCCAGTTCGCCGACAAAGCTGCCTGGACCGTGGGTGACGATCGTCTCGTGCCGGCCGAGCCCCCCGTCCTGGGTGATATCCACGCTGCCCGACAGCACGACGATCAGACCGGGCGCTACATCGCCCGCCGTGACGATGTTCTCGCCGGCCGCATAGGCGCTGGCCTCGCCGAACCGGCGCATGCGGTCGATGTCCACCTCGGCCAGCGTGGGGAACGCCTGGTCGCGGCGGGCACCGAAGATCTGGGTGGTGGATTGAGCCATGGTTGAGCGTAGCGAAGCGGGCGCGGAGTTTGAAGCGGTTTGTTGGAGCCCTGACCAGGAGGGGAGGTCTGGCTGGTAGACACCACGCCGTCGTCATCTCGGGCGAGGATCCAAACCGAGACACCAGCCGAAGAACCTCAGTCGGAAGGCCTTCGTCAGTGGCTGAAGACTCGTTCCAAAGCACCCGGCTCATTGTGCATGGCAAGTTTGTCCATGATGGTGACGCTGGCCTCGTTGAGACCTACCACCTCCACCTCGACGCCCTCGCGGCGGAACTTGAGAACGGCGGTGTCGACTGCGCCGACGCCAGTGAGGTCCCAGATGTGAGCGTGAGTGACGTCGATGACGGCGCGCTGGAGGCGCTCCTTGAAATCGAACGCGTTCAGAAAGTCCTCCGCTGAAGCGAAGAATAACTGGCCCTCGATAAGGTAATGGCGCTCCGCGCCGTCGCCACTGAGGGTCGAGGTGACGCGGAAAATCTGCGACACCTTCCAAGCGAAGAAGATGCCCGAGAGCAGCACGCCCACCCCGACACCAAGCGCGAGATTGTGGGTCCCGACCACGGTGATCACTGTCGCCAGCATGACGATGCTTGAACGACGGGGGTGCTTCCTGAGATCGTTCAGAGAAGACCAGCTGAACGTGCCGATCGATACCATGATCATGATGGCGACCAGGGCCGGCATGGGAATGACGCGCAGCCAGTCGCCGAGCGACATGAGCATGAACAACAGGAACGCCCCGGCCACAAATGTGGAAAGCCGCGTGCGTCCACCAGATTTGACGTTGATAACCGACTGGCCGATCATGGCGCAACCGGCCATGCCGCCCAGGAACCCGGTTACGAAGTTGGCGATACCCTGGCCAACACATTCACGGTTCTTGTCGCTTTTTGTGTCGGTCATCTGGTCGACAATGGACGCCGTCAGCAGGCTTTCGAGCAGGCCAACCGCGGCCACGCCTAGTGAATAAGGCAAAATGATCCACAGCGTTTCCAGCGTGAAAGGCACGTCTGGCAGCAGGAAGGTCGGCAAGCTCGACGGCAGTTCGCCGAGGTCGCCCACCGTCCGCACGTCGATGTGAAGCAGCAGCGATAGGGTGGTGAGCACGATGATGCACACCAGAGGCGAGGGCACCGCCTTCGTGATGCGGGGAAACAGATAGATGATGGCAAGGCCGAGACTGATCATCGCATAGGTTTGCCACGGCATGCCGACCAGCTCCGGCAGTTGGGCCATGAAGATCAGAATCGCAAGCGCGTTGACAAATCCGGTCATCACCGAGCGCGACACGAACCGCATCACATAACCCAGCCTAGCGAAGCCGGCCGCGACCTGGACCACGCCGGCCAGAATGGTTGCCGCGAGCAGGTATTGCAGACCATGGTCGCGCACCAGTGTGACCATGAGCACGGCTGTCGCCGCGGTGGCTGCTGAAATCATCGCCGGCCGGCCGCCGGTGATGGAGATAATCATGGCGATGGAGAAAGAAGCGTAGAGCCCAATCTTGGGGTCAACGCCGGCAATGACAGAAAAACCGATGGCTTCTGGTATCAGCGCCAGGGCGACAACAATGCCCGCGAGCACGTCGCCGCGCAGGTTGCCGCGCCACTCGTCGCGGTAGGTTTTGAATGTGAGCATGGAATTCCGGTCAATCATTTCCAGACCGCGACGGACCGCAGCCCATCATAGTCAGCGCAGATCTGGTTTTGTTGTTGTCCGGCGGATCGGCGGCCGGAAGAGCCACCCGGAATTGCACCGGGTCCATCTTGGATATCTGCACATAGCCAAAAATATGGTGCAGTGCAACAAGTCTTTGCTGCACGGCGTAGGCGCTGGCCTCGCTGAAACGGCCGTTTTAGAGTGACCTTGAGCCGCACAAAGAAAAAGCCCGGACGAACCGGGCTTTTTCTTTAAGTTTCTGAACCGTCGAAGGGTTCGAAACCGGAATTTGGTGCCCAGAAGAGGACTCGAACCTCCACTCCTTGCGGAACACGGACCTGAACCGTGCGCGTCTACCAATTCCGCCATCTGGGCTGGTGCGGGCTCATGTAAGCGGGCAAGCGATGTGTGTCAACGCGCTTTTTTCGCGGTTGCTCCGTTCGCCGGCTCAGTCGTCCAGCACTTCCTTGGACGCGACGGTGGAATCGGCGTTGAGCTGGTAGATGACCGGCACGCCGGTGCCGAGTTCCAGCTTGACGATCTCCTCGCCCGACTTGCCGTCGAGCGCCATGATCAGCGCGCGCAGCGAGTTGCCGTGCGCGGCGACCAGCACGGTGCCGCCGCGCAGCACATGCGGCTGCAGATCGTGCAGGTAATAGGGCCAGACCCGGGCGCCGGTGTCCTTTAGGCTTTCGCCGGCGGGCGGCGGCACGTCGTAGGAGCGGCGCCAGACATGCACCTGCTCCTCGCCCCATTTCTTGCGGGCATCGTCCTTGTTGAGGCCGGAGAGATCGCCATAGTCGCGCTCGTTCAGCGCCTGGTCGCGGATGGTCTTCAGGTCGCTTTGACCGACGGCGTCGAGGATGTGCTGACAGGTCTTTTGCGCCCGGATCAGCGCCGAGGTGAAGGCGATGTCGAATTTCAGGCCGCGCGCCTTGAGCCTCTCACCGGCGGCCTTGGCCTCGGCATGGCCCTGCTCGGTCAGGTCGACGTCGCGCCAGCCGGTGAACAGGTTCTTCAAATTCCATTCGCTCTGGCCGTGGCGCACGAGCACGAGGGTTCTCGACATGTTTGCTCCCTTCAGGTTGGGCAAGTTGGCAGATTGGCCGCTCAGCTGAGGCCGAGCACGTCCCGCATCGAATACAGTCCGGGCTTCTTGCCGCGCGCCCAAAGCGCTGCCTTGACGGCGCCGCGGGCGAAGATGGCGCGGTCCTCGGCATGGTGGGCCAGCGTGATGCGCTCGCCGGTGCCGGCCAGCAGCACGCTGTGATCGCCGACCACCGAGCCGCCGCGCAGCGTGGCGAAGCCGATCGAGCCCGTCTTGCGCACCCCGGTGTGGCCGTCGCGGACGCGCACATCATTGCCGGCAAGCGCAATGCCGCGCCCGGCAGCAGCGGCCTCGCCGAGCAGCAGTGCCGTGCCCGACGGCGCATCGACCTTGTGCTTGTGGTGCATTTCGAGGATCTCGACGTCGAAATCGTCGGCGTCGAGCGCGCGCGCGGCCTGTTCGACCAGCACCGCCAGAAGATTGACACCGAGGCTCATATTGCCCGACTTGACGATCATCGCGTGGCGCGCCGCCGCCGCTATTTTCGCGTTATCGTCGGCTGAACAGCCCGTCGTGCCGATGACATGGACGATGCGCGCCTGCGCCGCGTAGCCGGCAAATTCCACTGTCGAAGCAGGGGTGGTGAAATCGAGCACGCCATCGGCTTTGGCGAAGACCGGCAGCGGATCGCCGCTGATCGCCACATCGATGCGGCCAATGCCGGCGAGTTCGCCTGCATCCTTGCCCAGATGCGGCGAATCCGCCCGCTCGACCGCGCCGATAACTCGAGCGCCTGATATAGAGTGGATGGCACGGATCAGCGTCTGGCCCATGCGGCCGGCAGCGCCCACCACCACAAGGCCCATATCGCTTGCTTCGCTCATGTGCTCCTCACAGCAGTCTTCTTCGCACGCGTGGCCCGGACCGGAGTTTGGATCGGCTTGCTGTCATCGACAAGCCCCAGCCCCTTCTTGCCCTGGATGCGGTGGAAGCGGGAATAGATGCTGTCCGGGTCGGCCATCAGCGTCGCATGGGTGCCTTCCTCGACCAACCGGCCCTCTTCCAGCACGATGATGTGGTCGGCATTGACCACCGTCGATAGCCTATGCGCTATGACGATGGTCGTGCGGCCTTGCATGACTTGGGTCAGCGCTTCCTGGACGCGCGCCTCCGCCTCGTTGTCGAGCGCCGATGTCGCCTCGTCGAGCAGCAGGATCGGTGCCTGGCGCACGATCGCGCGGGCGATCGAGACGCGCTGGCGCTGGCCGCCGGAAAGGGTCGAGCCGCCTTCCCCGACCGGCGTGTCGTAACCTTGCGGCTGCTGGCGGATGAACTCGTCGGCTGCCGCCTGTTTCGCCGCCTGCTCGATCTCGGCGTCCGTGGCCGACAGACGGCCGTAGCGGATGTTGTCGCGGATCGTGCCCTCGAACAGATATGGCGCCTGCGCCACATAGGCGATCGACTGCCGCAGCGAATGCTTGGTTACCTTCGAGATGTCCTGGCCATCGACCTCGATGCTGCCCCGGTCGACGTCGTAGAAGCGCTGCAAGAGCGCCACCAGCGTCGATTTGCCGGCGCCCGACGCACCGACGATCGCCGTCACCTTGCCGGCCGCGGCGGTAAAGCTCAGGTCCCTAAGCACCGGCATGTCGGCGCTGTAGCCGAACGTCACATTGTCGAAACGCACCTCGCCGGTGGTGATCCTCGCCTCGACGGCATCGGGTGCGTCGCCCTGTTTTGGCTCCAGGTCGAGCAACTCGTAGATCATGCGCGCGTTGACCAGGGCACGTTCCATGCCCACCTGTGTGCGCGCCAGGCGTCTTGCCGGATCGTAAGCCATGATCAGTGCGGTGATGAAGGAGAAAACCGCGCCCGGCGGCTGCCCAAGATACAGCGCCCGGTAGCCGGAATAGGCAAGCACGGAGGTGATGGCGAGACCGCCCAGAATCTCGGAAATCGGCGACAGCCGCTCCGAGACGCGGGCGATCTTGTTGTTACGCTGCTCGGCCGTGTCCGCCATGATGCCGATGCGGCGCGCCAGCTCGGCCTCCAAGGTGAAGGCCTTGACGATGGCGATGCCTTGCGTGGCTTCCTGCACGGACCCGTTCAGCCGCGAATTGATCAGGACGGATTCCCGGTTGATACGCCGCAGTCGGCGGGTGATATAGACGACGGCCCAGATCAGTGGAGGGCCGATCAGCAGCGAGCTGAGCGACAACACCGGATCCTGATAGATCATCACGCCGACGAGAGCGATCAGCGTGACCGCGTCGCGGCTGATGGAGGTCAGTGTCAGCGACAGCAGATCGCGAACGCCGCCGACATTCTCGCTGACCTGTGCCGCCAGCCGACCGGAACGCGTATCGTTGAAGAAGTTGACGCCGAGCTTCATCAGATGGTCGAAGCTGCGCTTCTGGTAGCGCGCGACCAGATTGTTGCCGATACTGGCCAACGCGACTGCTTGGCCGTAACCGGCGAAGCCGCGCAGCAGGGAGGCTCCCATGAAACCGGCGCAGATCAACCAGAGCATATCGCCGCGTCGTTCGTAGAAGATCTGGTTGATCATCGGGGCCATGATCCACGCCGTGAAGGCAGTGGTGCCGGAAACGATCAGCAGGCAAGAGACGGCGACGACATAGGTCCAGCGATACTCGTTGCCGTTTTCAGCGAGGATGCGGCGGAGCACCGCTGTGACCTCGCCGGGCCGGGCTTTTTGTTTGTTTGGAGCTTGAAGTGTCAAATCGGGAGCGCTTTGTGGTTTTCCGCCTCGTGGGACCGGGGCTGCAAATTCGGCACCCCTCTTAACGCCCTGCGGCCTGATTGCCTATGCCCGCACCTGATTAACTTCGTCGCGGGGGCGCGAGCGCTTCGCTGGCTTTCAGGCCTGCCAGCGCCGGCCCTCGGTCTGGACACCGAACAGCGAGGGGGTCCTGGCATAGGCGGCAAGGCCCAGAAGTGCAGCCAGCGGGTGGATGATGACGTAGACCGGCATGGTGCGCATCATCGCGCTGTGCGGCGCCTTGTCCTCGAAAGCGGCCCGGAAATTGCCGGCTTTCAGCGCCGGCACGATCTTCTGCGCGATGCCACCGGTGAGGAACACGCCGCCGCGGCTCATGAATACCAGAGCAAGGTCGCCTGCGGTGCGCCCAAGGCAGGTGACGAAGATCTCCAGCGCTTCCTCGGCAACCGGATCGGTTTTCGCAAGTGCCGCGGCAGTGATCTCGGCCGGCGTCGTGAAGGGCGACGCCTTGCCGTCCGCCTTGGCCACCGCCCGGTAGACATTGACCAGGCCGCGCCCGCACAGGATCTGCTCGCCCGAAACGCGGCCTTCGAGCTTCTCGATATGCGGAAAAACCTCGAAATCGCGCGGTGTGCGCGGGCCGATGTCCATATGGCCGCCCTCGCCGGGGACCGGTATCCAGTGGTGCAGCGCATGGACCAGCCCGGCGACGCCGAGCCCGGTTCCCGGACCGAGCACGACGCGCCCGGCATTGGGCTCCGGCGTGCCGCCGCCGATCTTTTCCATGTGCTCCTCGCCGAGCGCGACGACGGCCAGCGCCTGCGCCTCGAAATCGTTGAGCACGACGATGTCGCTCAGGCCGAGGCTGGCGAACATTTTCCTCGGCTTGACGATCCAGGGGCAGTTGGTCAGCTCGATCTCGTCGCCGTCGACCGGGCCAGCCACCGCCAGCACCGCCGAATTGGGACGCACCGACGAGCGGTCGAGCACGGCCGCCTGGATCGCCTCGTCGATGGTGTTGTAGTTTGCCGTCTGGACGATGGTCGGCTCGCCAGCCTCGGAATTGGCGTCGAGCACGATCGAAAAGCGCGCATTGGTGCCGCCGATGTCGCCGATCAGGATCGGAAACCGCAGCAAAGTGTCGTCGTCGCCTGTGCGTGGCATGCTCTCGTCCGTCTCCGGCGCCCCCGACGGCATCTGGCCGTTCTTCCGTTGACTAGCGCATGGGTTTGAAAAGGGAAACGGTTTTCGACCCCGGCGGCGCGCTGAGGCCGGCTCTGCGGCCAAACCGCCACGGTTTCGCAAAAATGCGGCGCTGAACCGATTGAGTCTGCCTATAAGCCGTGATCGTCAGTTTCCAGGCGGCCGCGGTCTCGGCAGCGGCACGCCGATCTCGGGCGTCGCCGTGAAAGCGTTCATCGTGCTTGGCAAGCCGGCGGCGGCCGGGGTGGCGGGCAACGAGGGCGCTTCGGGTTCGGGCGCGGCAGCCGCGACCGGCACGCCGCCGCCATGGTAGGTCGCCGCCTCGGCCGACGACGGCCCCGGCGCGTCGAGCACGGCGCGGCATTCGCTCGGCAGGTTCTCCATCGTCATCAGGTCGCGGGCCTTGGGCGCATCCGGGTTCTTGTTGGGGCGCCAGGGCTCCTGCGTGAACCACCAGGCCAGCGGCTTGCCGCAACCGTCATCGTCCGGCGTCGCTTCCTGCGCCTTGCAACCGGGGGAGCCGGGCTGACAGCCGATGCGCATGTGGAAATGATAGTCGTGGCCCCAGAACGGCCTGACCTTGCGCAGCCAGAAGCGGTCGCCCTTGACTGTGTCGCAGAGCTTTTTCTTAATGCCCGGATTGACCAGGATGCGCTCGACCTGGCTGTAGCTCGCCGCCCGCTTCAGAAGCCTTGTGTGCGCCGGCGTCCACAGCGCGTCCTTCACCAGATGGGTCTTCTCATCGACCATCAAGGTGGCGCTCATCGATTCGCGCTGCGCCATCGACAGCGGGCGGCTGGGCATCGGCGTCAGCCAGATGTCGGCGTCGAGCCCGATTTGGTGCGAGGCATGTCCTGTCAGCATCGGGCCGCCGCGCGGCTGCGAAATGTCGCCGATCAGCAGGCCTGACCAACCATCGGCCGCTGCGTCGCGCGACAATTTCTCGACTACCGCGATCATCGCCGGATGGCCCCAGCGGCGGTTGCGCGACGGCCGCATCACCTGCCAGGTCGGACCGTCCAAGGGAATGGCGACGCCGCCGGCAAAACAGCCCTTGGAATAGAATCCGATCGACTGCGCCGCGGTGGCGGCCGGCAGTTTCTTGGCGCCGAACAGGTCTTTTGCCCGCTCCTCGGCGCTCGCCGGCTGAACGGCTAACCCAAGCACGGCAAGCAGGCCGACCGCAGCGGCCAACAGGGGCGTTTTGCCGAAAGATGGCCTCATCGCTGTCTTCATGAACCCGGTTCTCCACCGCAATCCCAAGGCCGAATCATAGCACGCCGCGCCCGCGGCTTCGATCGTCAGCGCTTCATCGGGCTGCGCGCTTCGCCGTCACGCCAATCGCCGCTTGCCCACATATGATCGAAGGCGGCGCGGTAGTCGCGAAAGCGCAGGGAATAGCCCGCCGCCTTGATCGCCGCGTTGGCGACACGCTTGTTCTCGCCATAGAAGGACCGCGCCATGGGCGAAAGTTGGGCGGCGTCGAAGGGAATCTCGGGCGGCGGCTCTATGCCCATCAGCGAAGCGGCATAGGCGACGACATCCTGTGGCGGCGCCGGCAGATCGTCGGTGACGTTGAAGATGCCGCCTGTGTTTCCTTCGATGAGCTGCCACAGGGAGCCTGCAATGTCCTCGCAATGGATGCGGTTGAACACCTGGTCTGGCTTGACCAGCCGCCTTGCGGTGCCGTTTTCCAGATTGACCAGCGCGTTGCGGCCGGGGCCGTAGATGCCGGACAGGCGCAGGATCGCCCCCGGTCGGCCGATCTCGCGGCCCAGCTCCAGCCAGTCCTGTTCGGCGGCAACTCGCATCACCGAGCGCTTCGACACCGGCCGGCATTCAGCCGTTTCATCAACCCAGGCGCCGTCATAATTGCCATAAACCCCGACCGTAGAGAGATAGCCGATCCATTCCAGCAAAGGCATTTGAGCGATTGCCGCGCGCGCGGCATTCAAAACGGGATCGCCGGCCTCTTCCGGGGCAATCGAAATCAGCAGATGCGTTGTTTTTCCCAATGCATCACCGATTTCGCCGGTCATCGCGCCGTCGAACAGGAGCGGCGCGATACCGGCCTGCCGCAGCGTCTCGAATTTTTCCGGCGAGCGTGTCGTGCCGAAGATCGTCGCGGCGCCTTTGTTAGCCCGAGCAAAAGCCCTGCCGGAATAGCCGGCGCCGAAGATGAAGATCTGCTTTTCGCTCATGCATTCGCCCTGGTTGGCCGCGCCAGACGCCATTCGTCGCGCACGGCTTCGTCGCTCTCGGTTTTCAGGCCGATGGCTGCCCTTTCTGAATATTCGGCGTCGAGCACCAGCCGCGCCAGCGCCCATATTGCCGCGCCCCGCACCAGCGGCGAAGCATCGTCCAGCAAGACGCGCACAGTGTCGGCAAGAGAGGCATCGCCGGAATTGCCGGCGGCGATCAGCACGTTGCGAATGAACCAGTCGCGGCCGATGCGTTTTATCGGCGAACCGGAGAAGAAAGCGCGGAAGGCCACGTCATCGAGACCCAAAAGGTCGGCGAGCGGCGGCTCGCGCAAATCATCGCGCGCGACGAGTTTTGCTTCGGAAGCCGCCCTGGCGAATTTGTTCCACGGGCAGGCGGCAAGACAATCGTCGCAGCCATAGATGCGGTTGCCGATCTTTTCACGGAACTCATGCGGGATCGGCCCCTTGTTCTCGATGGTGAGATAGGAAATGCAGCGCCGCGCATCGAGCCGGTAGGGCGCCGGAAAAGCATCGGTCGGGCACGCGTCGAGGCAGGCGCGGCAGGAGCCGCAATGATCGATCTCGGCGCGGTCGGGCACGAGTTCGGCGGTGGTGAAGATGGTGCCGAGGAACAGCCAGGAGCCGTGCTCGCGGCTGACCAGATTGGTGTGCTTGCCTTGCCAGCCGAGCCCGGCGGCCTCGGCCAGTGGCTTTTCCATCACCGGCGCAGTGTCGACGAACACCTTCACATCACCGCCGGCGCGCGCCACGAGCTTGCCTGCGATCTCCTTCAGCCGCCCCTTCATCACATCGTGATAGTCGCGGTTCTGCGCATAGACCGAGATGGCGCCACGGTCGCGCTTGGCCAGCACGCCGCGCGGATCATGGTCGGGGCCGTAGTTCATCGCCAGCACGACGATCGACCGCACCTGCGGCCACAGTGCCGCCGGTTCGGCCCGGCGTTGCAGCGTCTCGGCGATCCAGTCCATCGAGCCGTGAAAGCCATCGGCGACGAATTCGGCCAGGCGCGCCGGCGCCAGCGGGATCGCATCGGGGGAGGTGACGGCGACGGCATCGAAGCCGGCGCGCTGCGCCTCCGCGTCGATCAGCGCGCGCAGTTTTGCGGCGTCAGAAGTCGAGGTCCGCATAGTGCGACACCGGTGACAGGCCACGCACCCGGTCGGTCAAAAGCGGCCGGAAAGAGGGCCGCGACTTGACCCGTGTGTACCATTCGCGTGCAGCGCTGTGCTCGCGCCAGTCGATCTCGCCGAGATAATCGAGCACCGACAGCGTCGCCGCGGCCGCGAGATCGGCATAGGTGACCCTCGAACCGGCCAGCCAATGGCGGGTGCCGGCCAGCCAGTTGGTGTATTTCA
>NZ_RZRV01000035.1:19491-67039 GCF_004023085.1 Mesorhizobium sp. M7A.F.Ca.US.010.02.1.1
GTGTATTTCATGTGCTGGCGGATGTTGGCGCGCGCGGCACGGATCGCGCCCGAATCGGGCGAGCCGCCGCCCGCCGTTTCCGGCATGACCGGCTTCAGCACGCGCTCGCGCACCAGATGGCGGGTGACTTCGCTTTCAGCCTTGTTGAGGTACCAGTCGATCAGCCGGCGGATTTCGGCGCGCTGCATCGGGTCTTCGGCGAACAGCCGCTTGTCGCGCTTCAGCACGCCGCGCGTTTCATCGAGATATTCCGATATGACCGTCGCGCCGACGATCGGCACGTCGCCTTCGGCCAGCAGGATCGGCAGCGTGCCGGCCGGGTTCAGCGCCAGGAACTCCTTGCGCCGGGTCCACGGCTTTTCCTCGATCAAAGCCAGCTCCTCGCCATACTCGCCGAATGCGAGGCGGACGAAGCGACAGGTGGCGAACATGGGATGGTGGAAAAGCGTCAGCATGGTTCCGCGATGATAAAGCGCACTGGCGAATCGCAGGGCGCACCGGTAAGTCTTGGCCGCCCGGTTAGCGGGCCGTCAGGGTGTTGCGACCTATAGGGGGACTTCAACGCCATGACAAGCAAGCCCTTCTGTCAGCCGTCACGCCAATGCCGAGGTAGCCATGGAAAGCCAGACCATCGTCGAAGCCCTGCTGCTCGGCCTGCTGGAGGGGCTGACCGAGTTCATCCCGGTGTCGTCGACCGGCCATATTCTGCTTGCCGGTCATTTCCTCGGCTTCCATTCGACCGGCAAGGCCTTCGAGATCCTGATCCAGCTCGGCGCCATCCTGGCGATCCTCAGCGTCTATTTCCGCCGGCTGTGGAAGATGCTGCTCGACCTGCCGCATGACCGGCTGACGCGGCATTTCGCCATCGGCATCCTGATCGCCTTCCTGCCGGCGGCGATCATCGGCGCGCTGGCGCATGATTTCATCAAGACGGTGCTGTTCGAATCGCCGAGGCTGATCTGCATCATGCTGATCATCGGCGGCGTCGTACTGCTGGCGGTGGACCGCATGAACCTCAAGCCGGTCTACCGCGATGTCGAGCGCTTCCCGACCCGGCTTTACCTGCAGATCGGGCTTTTCCAGTGCCTGTCGCTCATTCCCGGCACATCGCGTTCGGGCTCGACCATCGTCGGCGCCCTGCTTTTGGGCGTCGATAAGCGCGCGGCCGCGGAATTTTCCTTCTTCCTTGCGATCCCGACCATGGTCGGCGCCTTCGCCTTCGACCTGTTCAAGAACCGCAACGTGCTGAGCAGCGCCGACCTGCCGATCATCGCCGTCGGCTTCGTCGCCGCCTTCGTCACGGCGCTCATAGTCGTACGCTTCCTGCTCGATTACGTCTCGCGCAACGGCTACTCGCTGTTCGGCTGGTGGCGGCTGGTGGTCGGCGGTGTCGGACTGGTGGCGCTGATGATCTGGGGGTGAGGAGTGGTCCGCGAAGCGGACCCTACGCTTCGTCATCCACGGGCGGAGCAAGGAGCGTAGCGACGCAGCGCAGACCCGAGGATCCATGCCGTGACGTCGATCGGAGGGTTCGGCGATCGAGAATAGCCATCGCCAAGCTCGCCAAATCCGGCGAAAAGTCTCCCAATTCCTGCACCGTAGAGGCGCTTAGAGGTCGCGGCATGGATCCTCGGGTCTCCGCGACGGAGCTTCGCTCCTGCTCCGCCCGTGGATGACGAATGAAGGAGGAACGCTCCCTCAATTCCTTCCGTAAAACGCGTTCTCGACATGCACCGGCCAGCGCCAGGGCAGCACCGCGACCATGTCGAAGCGCATCGACAATCTGCCGTAGTCCGCTTGGCGTGACAGCCAGATGTCAGCCGCGCCTTCTATGCGACGCTCCGATTCGTGACCGATCGCCTCCATGGCTTCCATCAGGGTGCGGCGCGCCTTGACCTCGACGAACAGCACCAGATCGCCGCGCCGCGCGATCAGGTCGATCTCGCCGAAGCGTGTGCGGTGGCGGCGCGCAAGAATCCTGTAGCCCTTCATCATCAGGGCTGCCGCCGCCAGCCATTCGCCGCGATGACCGCGTCGATAGGCTTTCAGGCGGCTGGAGCTCGGGCGCTCAGCCACTGTCGCTTTCTCCAGAAATCTCCCTGAGTTCTAGCAGCCGCCGATAGAGCGCCTGTTTCTGGCCGCCGGTCATTTTCGCGGCTTCCGCAGCCGCCTTGGAAGCCGGCATCTCGGCGGCGAGCGACAGCAGCAGGCGGTCGATATCGGCGGGCTCGTCCGCCTTGGCCTCGGCCGGGCCGACGCAGACGACGATCTCGCCCTTCGGCGTATCGGCCGCAGCATAGTGGTCGGCCAGCGCCTGCAGCGTGCCGGTTCGCATCTCCTCGAAGGTCTTGGTCAATTCCCTGCCGATAGCCGCCTTTCGCTCGCCGCCCAGCGCTTCGACCATGGCACCGAGGGATTCGGCCAGCCGACGCGGCGATTCGAAGAAGATCAGCGTCGCCGGCACGGCTTTCAGTGCCTCCAGCCGCGTCAACCGCTGCCCGGTCTTCACCGGCAAAAATCCGGCGAACATGAAGGCATCGGAGGGCAGGCCGGATGCGGTCAACGCCGCAAGCGGCGCCGACGGGCCGGGGATCGGCACGACGCGAATGCCGTGGTCGAGCGCCTCGCCGACCAGCCGGTAGCCGGGATCGGATACCAGCGGCGTGCCGGCATCGGAGATCAGCGCCACGCTCTGCCCGGCCTGAAGTGCCGATATCAGCTTCGGCCCGGCCTCGCCGGCATTGTGTTCATGATAGGCCGTGGTGCGGCGGCGAATGCCGTAGCGCTCGAGCAGCACGCGCGACACCCGCGTGTCTTCGCAGGCGACGATGTCGGCCGCGGCCAGCGTCTCCAGCGCGCGCAGCGTGATGTCGGCGAGATTGCCGATCGGCGTCGCCACCAGATAGAGCGCCGGCTCCAATGGCCGTGCCGCGATCTCGGTCTGCCCGACCACATAGCTGCGCTTGCTCGTCTCTGCGGTCACCGATGACTTCTCCATTCAGCCCTGTTTGGCACGGCTGACGCGGGCTTGCAAAAGCTGACGCCGATGTAAGGAATTCGCCTTTCCTTTGCCACAGTGGGGAACCAAACCGGCGTTGGCAGATTAGCCCCCTGATTCCGGAGGAGGACAGGATGGACAGCCTGAAGATACAGGACGCTTTCGAGCCTTACTATGCCGGCCGCAAGCGCGGTGCCGCGCCCACGGCCAAGCGCCCGGCTGCCAAGACCGAGAACAGCCTGACCAAAGAGCGGACCGCGAGCACCTCGCCGACGAAGGGCAGGCATTCCGACAGCAACAAACCAGACAGCACGACGGAGCACTGACCGGACGATGCCCAATCGCTTCGACATCTTCATCACCCGTCTTGAAACAAAGAATGCCCGCAACGGCGCGCAACTAGCCTCGATAGGCGACCAGCACCGCGCCCGCCGCGATAAGGGCGACGCCAAGCCAATTCGCTCCGGACAACCGCTCGCCGAGAAAGGCCGCGCCAAACACCGCCACAAGCACGACGCTTAGCTTGTCGATCGGCGCCACCTGCGCCGCATTGCCGATCTTGAGCGCCCGAAAATAGCAGAGCCATGAGGCGCCGGTCGCCAGACCGGACAGGCCGAGGAAAGCCCAGGTCTTTCCCGAGATTGTAGCCGGCGACTGGAACTGGCCGCTGGCGAGCAGGATGGCACCGAGCACGATCAGGATGATGACCGTGCGGATGAAGGTGGCGAAATCGGAATTGATGTTCTCGATGCCGACTTTGGCGAAGACCGCCGTCAGGGCCGCGAATGCAGCCGAGAGGAGGGCCCAGAATTGCCAGGAGGATACGGTCAGGTTCATGCCGGTGGCCTTTGCGGATGGCGTCTCAACCGAGATACCGTGAAACGCGTGCCTTCAGAAGGCTAATCAACTCAAGATCCATGAATTCATACTCGTCAGGTATATCGAGGCAGATAACACGGGCCTTCCTCAGGCTGGCCTTGAATTTCTTCTGCAGTTTGGTGCGGTGCGCCTTTTCCATGACGAAGATGAGGTCGGCCCACGCCACCAGATAATGCGTCAGCGGCGTGTCGGCATCGTGGTTGGTCCCCGCCGAGGCCACCTCGATATCCCGGCGCGTTGAAAACACCTGTTCGGCGGTCGGGCTGCGCAAGCGGTTCTGGCTGCATACGAAGAGGACGTTCTTCAAGGGTTAGCGCGCCAGGTCCGCCACTACGGCGTCGAGCACGATCATACCGGCCGGCGTGGCGCGCAGGCGCGAATTGCCGATCGGCGCTACCAGCCCCTCTCCCTGCAGCATCGACAGTCGCGCGCTCGACAGGCCGCGTCCGGAGAACGCTTCGTAGCGGGAGAGGTCGATGCCTTCGGCGAGCCGCAGGCCCATCAGCAGGAATTCGTCGGCCTCTTCCGAACGCGTCAGGATTTCGCCGCCGGTGACGCCATGGCCCTTGGCCTCGACCAGATTGGCCCAGGTTTCCGGCATCCGCTCGGCGATCGTCACCGTGCGGCGACCGTTCTCGACGAAGCGGCCATGCGCGCCGGGTCCAACGCCGACATATTCGCCATAGCGCCAATAGGTGAGGTTGTGCCGGCTCTCGGCGCCCGGCCTTGCGTGGTTGGAAATCTCGTAGGCCGGCAAACCATGCGCCGATGTAATCTCCTGCGTCAGCGCATAGAGGTCGGCGGCGTGGTCATTGTCGGGAATGATGAATTTCTTTGCCGCGTGCAGGGCGTGGAAGGGCGTGCCTTCCTCGATGGTCAGCTGATAAAGCGACAGATGGTCGGCGGCATGGCCGATCGCCTGTTCCAGCTCCGATGCCCAAGCGTCCGGGGTCTGGCCGGGGCGGGCATAGATCAGGTCGAAGGATAGCCTTGGGAATATTTCCCGCGCGAGGCCGATGGCGTGCAGCGCTTCCTCGACATTGTGCAGCCGCCCGAGGAAGCGCAAATCCTTGTCATCCAGCGCCTGCACGCCGAGCGACACGCGGTTGACGCCGGCTGCCCGGTAGCCGCGAAAGCGTTCGGCCTCGACCGAGGACGGATTGGCCTCCAGCGTCACCTCGATGCCGTCAGGCACAGTCCAGTTCTTCGCCACGGCGTCCAGAACCCTGGCCACCGTTTCCGGCTTCATCAGCGACGGCGTGCCGCCGCCGAGAAAAATGCTGGTCACCTCGCGCGGCCCGGTGCGTTCGCGCATCGTCGCCAGCTCGGCCTCGAAGGCGCTGGCAAAACGATCCTGGTCGACGGGCTGGTGGCGGACATGGCTGTTGAAGTCGCAATAGGGGCACTTGGCCGCGCAGAACGGCCAGTGGACATAGACGCCGAAACCGGGCGTCCGGTCGAGCAGCATGCTCATGCCGAGCCCAATCTCGCCTTGGCGAACTTCTGGAAGGCGCGAGCGCGATGCGACAGCGCCGTCGGCTGGCCGGGCTTCCAGCCGTGCTTTTCCTCGGCCGTCATCTCACCAAAAGTCTTGTCGAAGCCGTCGGGGAGGAAGACCGGGTCGTAGCCGAAGCCGAGTTCGCCGCGCGGCGGCCAGACCAGCGTGCCTTCGGCCTCGCCGCGATAATATTCCGCCTCGCCGTCTGGAAACGCCAGGCAGATGACGGCGACAAAGCGGCCCTTGCGCTGTTGCGGCAAGGCCGCGCCGACTTCCTGCAACGCCACTTCGGTGCGCTGCATGGCCATGCCGAAATCGCGCGATCCATCCGGGGTTTCGGCCCAGTTGGCGGTGTAGACGCCGGGCGCGCCATCAAGCGCGTCGACACACAGGCCGGAATCGTCCGACAGCGCCGGCAGGCCGGTCGCCTTGGCTGCGGCGAGCGCTTTGATGTAGGCGTTCTCCTCGAAGGTGGTACCGGTCTCGTCCGGTTCCGGCAGGCCATACTCCTTGGCCGACTTGGCTTCGAAGCCGAACGGCCCCATCAGGTCGGCGAATTCGCGCAGCTTGCCGTCATTATGGCTGGCGACGACGATCTTCTTTCCGTCGAGAGAATGCATCAAAGGCCCCAGATTCGTGGCTCGGCGAATTCGATCGAATTGCCCGAGGGGTCGCGTATATAGATCGAACGGCCGCCCTGCGGCCATTCAAATTCGCTTTCGATAGCGATGTTCTTCGCCTCGAGATGCGCTTTCCAGCGCACGATTTCGTCGGCGGTCGTCGCAAAGCAGAGATGGCCTTCGCCGACCGTGCCGTGCGGCGGCACCGGCAGCTTGGCGTCGGACGCCGGCGGGATTTTGGTCGCCTCGGCGTTGAAGACGAGCAGCACGCCCGGCCCGCAGCGGAAGAACAGGTGGCGGCCGGCCACCTTGCCGAGGAGGGGGAGGCCGAGGATGTCGGTGTAGAAGGTTTCCGCTGCGGTCAGGTCGCTGACGTAGAGAGCTGATTCAAGGATGGCAGAGGGCATCACGAGGCACCCCCCTCTGCCCTGCCGGGCATCTCCCCCGCAAGGGGGGAGATTGGCAGCCTCCGCATCGCCGCGCCCTTTGCAACGTTAGAGATTAGCGAAGCCCGAAACGACATCCGATCTCCCCCCTTGCGGGGGAGATGCCCGACAGGGCAGAGGGGGGTGTTCAAGCTCGGCATTTAATCCTAAGCCACTGCCATCTGCTGCAAACTCACCAACCGCTGGATGCCTTTCTTGGCCAGGCCCATCAAGTCCGCGAACTGCTCCTCGGAGAAAGGCTCGCCCTCGGCGGTGCCCTGGATCTCGACGATGCCGCCCTTCCCGGTCATGACGAAATTGGCGTCGGTGCCGGCCGCGGAATCCTCGATATAGTCGAGGTCGATGACCGGCTGACCGTCATGGATGCCGCAGGAGATCGCCGCGACATGGTCCTTCAGCACCTTGGCGACGCTGGCCATCTGGCGCGCTTCCATCCAGCGCAGGCAGTCATACAGCGCCACCCAGCCGCCGGTGATCGATGCGGTGCGGGTGCCGCCATCGGCCTGGATGACGTCGCAGTCGACGGTGATCTGTTGCTCGCCCAGCGCCTGCAGATCGACCACGGCGCGCAGGGAGCGGCCGATCAGCCGCTGGATTTCCAGCGTGCGGCCGCCCTGCTTGCCGGCCGAAGCCTCGCGGCGCATGCGCTCGCCGGTCGAGCGCGGCAGCATGCCGTATTCGGCCGTCACCCAGCCCTTGCCGGAATTGCGCATCCAGCCAGGCACTTTTTCCTCAAGGCTGGCCGTGCACAGGACATGCGTGTCGCCGAACTTCACCAGGCACGAGCCTTCGGCATGCTTGGAGACGCCGCGCTCGAAGGAGATGGCACGCATTTCGTCGAATTGGCGTTTGGAAGGGCGCATTCAGGCTGCTTTCTTGTCATTTTTCGGAATCTTGGCCGGCTTGTAACCGCATGGGACGCGTGGCGCAAAGGAAAATGGCCTGACGATCTGACGCAGACACCTGGTGATCTCACACAGACACCGGGTGATCTCACAAAGACACCGGGTTGCGCGGGTGCAGTGTAAGTCTATATCCTTGGGCCGGAGGTTTTTGGCCGTATGACCAAGGCAGTCGATCCGAGTTCGCAGTCGCCCGCGCTTCAGTCGCTCGATATGCGTTCCCGCGACATCTTCCGGCGCATTGTCGATTCCTACCTCAGGGACGGTGAACCGGTGGGCTCGCGCAGCCTGTCGCGCATCCTGCCGTCCTCGCTGTCGCCGGCGACCATCCGCAACGTGATGAGCGATCTCGAGCATCTCGGCCTGATCTACGCGCCGCACATCTCGGCCGGCCGGTTGCCGACGCAGGCCGGCCTGCGTTTCTTCGTCGATGCCTTCATGGAGCTTGGCGACCTTTCCGACGAGGAGCGCCGCGCCATCGAGGCACAGGTTCGGGCGTCCGGCTCGGGCGCGACGCTGGAACACATGCTGACCGAGGCCAGCCAGATGCTGTCAGGCATGTCGCGCGGCGCCGGCCTGGTGCTGGCCGCCAAGAACGAGGTGGCGCTGAAGCACATCGAATTCATCCAGCTCGAACCGACCAAGGCGCTGGCGGTGCTGGTGTCGCAGAATGGCGACGTCGAAAATCGCGTCGTCGAGCTGCCCGCCGGCATCACCGTCTCGCAACTGCACGAGGCCTCGAATTTCCTCAACGCCCATATACGCGGCCGCACGCTGGCCGAGGCGCGGATCGAGATCGCCCGCATCAAGGAAGAAACCCGCGCCGCACTCGACACGCTGTCGCAGGACCTGGTCGAAAAGGGACTGGCGGTGTGGGCAGGCGCAGACAGCGGCCTGCCGGCGCGGCTGATCGTGCGTGGCCGCGCCAATCTGCTCGAAAACGTCACCGCCCAGGCCGACATCGAACTGCTGCGCCATCTGTTCGAGGACATGGAGACGCAGGACGGGCTTATCCAGCTGCTTGACCTCGCCGAAGAGGGATCGGGCGTGCGCATCTTCATCGGCTCGGAAAACAAGCTGTTTTCGCTGTCAGGCTCGTCGCTGGTTGTCGCGCCCTATCGCGACAAGGATGCCCGCGTCGTGGGCGCGCTCGGCGTCATCGGCCCGACCCGGCTGAACTACGCGCGCATCGTCCCAATGGTCGACTATACGGCGCAGCTGATTTCCCGCATGCTGCGCTGAGCTGATCCAACCGAGGAGACGATGATGGCGCTCGAAGAATTCAAGGCCCGGATCAGCCTGCTGCTGGAAGAGATGGTCAACCAGCCGGAAGACCAGCACGAGATCCAGGAGCAGTTGCGTGAAAAACTGCAGGAAATGCGCGCCATGGGATTGCCGCTGCCGGCTGACCTCGTCGAGTTGGAAAAACGCCTCGACGACGATTTTTACGCCGCCGGGACCTGAGCCGGGAAACCGGAAGCTTCCTCCACCTCATCGTGTGCCGTGGAACGATCGACGAGACCGCTCGTTCCTGTTCTCACGCCCAAACATTGGAGGACCGAATGATGCGTTTTGCCGGCCCCGCACTTTTCGCCGCACTGTTTCTCTCGACCGCTTCGTTCGCGCAGCAGGCGGACGAGCCGGTGCTGAAAGGTGCGGCCGCCTTCGGCGACTGGCGAGCGGACAAGCCGGGCACACGTCGGCTGATCAGACCGGATGATCTGCCTAAGCCCTATGCCAACAGATCGACCTCGAACAGCGCCGGCGTTGCGGACATGCCGGCAGACGCGAAGCTGCAACTGCCGCCGGGATTCTCGGCCGAGCTGGTTGCATCAGGCATCGACAATCCACGCGTCGTGCGCGTCGCGCCGAACGGTGACCTGTTCGTCGCCGACAGCAAAGCAAATCAGGTCCGCATCTATCGCCTGGCGGAAGGCAGCGCGAGCCCTGTGCAGGACGGCATCTTTGCCGGCAATCTCAAACGGCCCTATGGCATTGCCTTCTATCCGCCGGGCGCTGACCCGCAATGGATCTATGTCGCCAACAGCGACAGCATCGTGCGCTTTGCCTACCGCAATGGCGACCTGAAGGCCTCCGGCGATCCGGAAACCATCGTCGGCAACATCCCCGCCAATCATCACTGGACCCGCGACATCGCCTTTTCGCCGGATGGCAAGACGCTTTATCTGTCGGTCGGCTCGGGATCGAATGTCGCCGAGCGCATGGGCAAGGAACCGAAGGGCGGCCTCGACGCCTGGGCGAAGTCGCAGCCGCTCGGCGCCACATGGGGATCCGAGGACGGCCGCGCCGGCGTCCTGGCCTTCGATCCCAATGGCAAGAATGGCCGCATCCTTGCCACCGGCCTGCGCAACTGCTCGGGCATGACCGTGCAGCCGGCGACCGGCGCGCTGTGGTGCGTCGTCAACGAACGGGATGCGCTTGGCGACAATGTGCCGCCCGAATACGCGACCGTGATCAAGGACGGCGCCTTCTATGGCTGGCCGTGGTATTATATCGGCGACAATGAGGATCCGCGCCACAAGGGTGAGCGCCCCGATCTTGCCGGCAAAACGACCGTTCCCGATGTGCTGATGCAGGCGCATTCGGCGCCGCTCAACATCGCCTTCTACGATGGGAAGAGCTTTCCGGCCGAGTACAAGGGCGATGCTTTCGTCGCTCTGCACGGGTCATGGAACCGCGGCAACCGGACCGGCTACAAGGTGGTGCGGTTGCTGTTCAAGGACGGCAAGCCAACCGGCGAGTATGAGGATTTCATCACCGGCTTCGTCGTCTCGAACGGTGAGGTCTGGGGGCGGCCGGTCGGCGTGGCGGTGGACCTGGATGGTGCGCTGATCGTCACCGAGGACGGCAACGGCACCATCTGGCGTGTCACCCATGGCGACGGTCGTTCCTGAGCGCAACTCGCACAGGCGTGGTGCAATCGAATCCGAGTTCCAGGGAATTCACGCCCGCCGGGCTTTGTGCGATAGGATGCCGTGATAGCAGCGTCGCGCAAGGCCGCAACCATGACCCTCACCGGATTCCTCGCCTACAGCGCCGCTCTCGGCATCGCCGCCGCGATTCCTGGTCCCGGCATCACCGCGCTGGTCGCCCGTGCGCTCGGCTCCGGCTTCCGCTCGTCGCTGGCGATGTCTTTTGGCCTGATGGTTGGCGACATCACCTATCTGACCGCTGTGGTGCTCGGCCTCGCCATCGTTGCACAGAGTTTCGGCATGGTTTTCCTGGCCATCAAATGGCTCGGCGTCGCCTATCTCGCCTTCCTCGGCTGGCGCTTCTGGAACAGCGGCATCACGCCCGAGACCGTCGAGGCCAGAAAAGGCAAAAGCGGGTTGCTGTCGAGCTTTGCCGCCGGCCTGACTGTCACGCTCGGCAATCCGAAGACGATGATCTTCTATCTCGCCATCACGCCGACCGTCGTCGACCTGAATACCATTACGCTGGCCGACTACGGCATTCTCGTCGCGCTGACGGTCGTCGTGCTTCTGGTGGTGCTGGTGCCGTATCTGGCGCTGGCCGCCAAGGCGCGCTGGTTCCTGAAGTCGCCGCGCGCGCTCAAGGCGCTGAACCGTACGGCTGCCGGCTTCATGGTCGGTGCCGCTGCAGCGATTGCCGCCCGCCAATAGCGGGCTTTCGGCCAAAGCATTTCGCAAACAGGCCTTTGCGGGAAATGCTTTTCCGAGACGGCACTGTTTTAGACACAGGTCCCACTCGGATATTTTCAATCGACAGTCTATCTTGCGCGGTCGAAGGTCCTATGTTGCCCGCAAATCCACTTGCCTGAAATTCTGGGAGCGAAACCAATGAACAAGCCCGTTACATCAGCCCGCGTGCCCGGCCGCGGCCGCGTCTACGATTCCATCACCGACACGATCGGCGACACGCCGCTGGTGCGGCTCGACAAATTCGCTCGGGAAAAGGGCATCGTCGCCAATCTCATCGCCAAGCTCGAATTCTTCAATCCGATCGCCTCGGTCAAGGACCGCATCGGCGTGGCGATGATCGAGGCCCTGGAGGCGTCGGGCAAGATCTCTCCCGGCAAGACCACGCTGATCGAACCGACGTCTGGCAACACCGGCATCGCGCTTGCCTTCGCCGCTGCCGCCAAGGGCTACAAATTGATCCTGACGATGCCCGAAACGATGTCGATCGAGCGCCGGAAAATGCTGGCGCTGCTCGGCGCGGAGCTGGTGCTGACAGAAGGCCCGAAAGGTATGAAGGGCGCCATCGCCAAGGCCGACGAACTGGCAGCGACGATCCCCAACGCGATCATCCCGCAGCAGTTCGAGAACCCGGCCAATCCGGAAATCCACCGCACGACAACGGCCGAGGAAATCTGGAACGATACGCATGGCGAGGTCGATATCTTCGTCGCCGGCATCGGCACCGGCGGCACCATCACCGGCGTCGGCCAGGTGCTGAAGAAGCGCAAGCCCTCGGTGCATGTCGTCGCCGTCGAGCCGGACTCCTCGCCGGTTCTGTCGGGCGGCCAGCCCGGCCCGCACAAGATCCAGGGCATCGGCGCCGGCTTTGCGCCCAAAATCCTCGACACGACGATCTATGACGAGATCGTCAAAGTGTCGAACGAGGATTCCGTGGCCAATGCCCGCCTCGTCGCCCGCCTCGAAGGCGTGCCGGTCGGCATCTCGTCGGGCGCCGCCTTGCAGGCAGCCATCGTCGTCGGCTCGCGGCCGGAGAACAAGGGCAAGAACCTTGTGGTGATCATCCCGTCCTTCGCCGAGCGCTATCTGTCGACGATCCTGTTCGAAGGGTTGGGATCGTAGTCCGACGCTTCTCCGTGACTGAGCTGGCCCGCTGAAAAAATCCCCGTGGCGTCAGCCACCGGCTTGAGCAGCGCCCTGCTTCCGGTGCATACCGCCCACGGCCCGTCTGCGCGGGCCGGGGGAGGATTTCATGTACAAGCTCTACACCCGTCCTGGCAGCGGCGGCTTCGTCGTCGAGGCGGCGCTGGTGCTGGCGAATGCACCGTTCGAGCAGATCGACGTGCCGAAGACCGACCGGCCCGATCCCGCCTTCCTCGACATCAGTCCGTTGAACCAGGTGCCGGTGCTGACCTTGCCAAACGGAAGCTCGATGACCGAGTCGGCGGCGATCTGCATCCTGCTTGCCGAGCGTCATCCCAATGGCAATTTGGCGCCGGCAGTAGATTCGCCTGCCCGCGCCGATTTCCTGCGCTGGATGGCATTCATGTCGTCGGTGCTCTATTCGGCGGTGCTGCGTTTCTACTACGCATACCGCTACACGGCCGATCCCGAAGGCACCAAGGCGGTCAAGCAGGCGGCCGTGGCCGAGATGGACCGCGGCTTTGCCGTTCTCGATGCCGCGCTCGAGGGCCGTGACTGGCTGGTCGGTGACCGGATGTCGCTGGCCGACATCTATCTGGTCATGCTGGTGGCCTGGCATCCCGACATCGACAGCGCGCGGACGGCATGGCCGAACATCGAACGCCTGTGGGCGCGGCTGCGCGACCATCCGCTGATGAAGACGCTCAACACCTCGCACGAGATGTGGCCGGGCTGAAGCTCAATTTCTGAGCACCGCCCGTTTTCCCTGCAGGAACCGGCGCACCGCCGGGTCTCGCTCGAGGCCGATCGCCCGGTCGTAGGCTTCGCAGGCTTGCGGTACCTGACCAAGCCTGGCCAGGAGACCGGCGCGTGCGGCCCAATAGGGCTGGTACTCGTCAAGCCGCTTGTCGTCGCCCAGCACGTAAAGGGCCGCCAATCCGGCCACTGCGCCCTCGGCCTCGGCGATCGCCACCGCGCGGTTTATCGCCACCACCGGCGATCCTGCGATCGAAAGCAGCGCGTCGTAGAGTTCCTGGATCGCCACCCAGTCGGTGCGGCCGGTGAACCTTCGTGCCGCATGCGCGGACTGCACGGCCGCCTCAAGCTGGTAACGGCCGATGACGCCCTTGGACGCGGCGTGGGAAAGCAGCGCCTCCGCCTCATCGATGAGGGCGCGGTCCCATAGAAGGCAATCCTGTTCCGCCAGCGGCACGAAGTCGCCTTCGGCACTGCGCCGTGCGGCGCGGCGGGACTCAGCAAACAGCATCAGCGACAAGAGGCCCAGTGCCTCCGGCTCCTCCGGCAACAGCGAAGCCACCAGCCGGCCGAGCCAGATGCCTTCGGTCGCCAGGTTGCGGCGCCGCGTTTCGGTGCCCGCCGGATCGGACCAACCTTCGGCGAAGGCGGCGTAGATCGCTTCCAGCACCGCATCCAGCCGTTCCCCGAGTTCGGCCCGCTCCGGCACGCGGAACGGAATGCCGGTTTCACGGATGCGGGACTTGGCCCGCACCAGGCGCTGGCCCATGGCTGCGGGCGAGACCAGGAAGGCGGAGGCGATCGTCGCGGCGTCGAACCCCAGCACCGTCTGCAGGATAAGTGGCGAGCGTACGCTCGATTCGATCGCCGGATGGGCGCAAGCGAACATCAGCCGCAGCCGATCGTCGGGCAGATCTTCCTCGGTCATGCGTGCCTCCGCCTCCTGCGCAATCAGCTTGAGATGCTCGCGGCCGGCCTCGCTGGTGAGCCGCCGCCGCACCGCATCGACGCGGCGGCGCCGCGCCACCGCAAGCAGCCAGGCTTCCGGCTTTTCCGGTACGCCGGTTCGCGGCCAGCGTTCGAGCGCCGCGGCAAAGGCATCGGCCAGCGCGTCCTCGGCGGCGGCCACGTCGCGCGTGCGCGCCGCGAGCCACGCGACAAGCTTGCCGTAGCTTTGCCGGGCGGCCGCCTCGGCGGCCGCCCGGGCGATGTCCGGGCGACTGTCCATCACCGTCATTTCTTGGGCATGTAGTCGGCCATTTCCCAGATCGGCCGCAATTCGACCGTGCCGGTGCTGGCTGCCGGACAGCGTGCCGCCCATTCGATGGCTGTATCGATGTCAGCCGCCTCGATCATGTAGAAGCCGGCAAGCTGCTCCTTGGTGTCGGCATAGGGGCCGTCGATCACGTTGGTCTTGCCGTCAGCGATCCGCACCGAGGTGGTGGCCTGGGTCGGGCGCAGCCTTTCGCCAGCCAGCCACGCACCGGATTTCTTCAACGCTTCGGTATAGGCGCCATAGGCCGCGCTCATCTGCTGGGCCTTCTCGATCGGCGTGTTCGCCAATGCGGCTTCGTCGCTATTGATCAAAATCATGTATCGCATGGTCTTCTCCCGTTTTGCGAAGGCCGCGTCCTTGCGAGGCCGGACGTATGTCGCGCGGCAGTGGCCGATTTCGACAGGCTGCTCAAAAAACTTTCGGCCCCGATGGCTTTTTGTGCAAGCGGCCATCTGTTTCCTGATCCCTCAACCGTTCGTCTAACGAGCGCAATTGCGGGTTGGCATTTGCGGCTCGCTGTCTAAACTCGCCCCGGTTCGCATCTAGGAGGCGGTGCGGTCGTCGATATTTTCAGGGAGGAGATCCGATGTTCAATTTCAAAACGAAATTCGTTGCAGCCGGCGCCGTGGCGCTCTCGCTTGGCCTGGGCACCATCTCAGCCAGGGCGCAGGAATTCATCAATGTGCTGACCGGCGGCACATCCGGCGTCTATTATCCGCTCGGCGTGGCGCTGTCGGAAATCTACGGCAAGGGCATCGAAGGCGCCCGCACCCAGGTACAGGCGACAAAGGCTTCGGTCGAAAACCTCAATCTGTTGCAGCAAGGCAAGGGCGAGATCGCCTTTGCGCTGGGCGATTCCGTCAAGCTGGCCGCCGAAGGCAATGCCGAGGCCGGTTTCCCCGGCAAGCTCGATAAATTGCGCGGCATCGCCGCCATCTATCCCAATTATATCCAGATCGTCGCCAGCCAGGAATCCGGCATCAAGACGCTGGCCGACCTCAAGGGCAAGAGCCTGTCGGTCGGCGCGCCTGCGTCCGGCACCGAGCTCAACGCCCGCGCCATCTTCGCCGCCGCCGGGCTGAAATATGAGGATCTCGGCCGGGTCGAGTATCTGCCCTTCGCCGAATCGGTCGAGCTGATCAAGAACCGGCAGCTCGACGCCACGCTGCAATCGGCCGGGCTCGGCGTCGCCTCGATCCGCGACCTCGCCACCTCGGTGCCGATCAATGTCGTGGCGGTGCCGGCCGAGGATGTCGCCAAAATCGGCTCGCCCTATCTTTCGGTGGTCATTCCCAAGGGCACCTATGAGGGCCAGAGCGAGGATGTCGCGACCGCCGCCGTCGGCAATTTCCTCATCACCCGCGCCGATGTCTCCGACGAGACCGCCTACCAGTTGACCAAGCTGATATTCGACCATCTCGACCAGCTTGCCGCGGCGCATGCCGCTGCCAAGGCGATCGACCCGGCCAAGGCGCTCGACGGCATGCCGGTGCCGCTGCACCCCGGTGCCGAGCGTTATTACAAGGAGAAGGGGCTGTTGAAGTAAGACGCGTGGCAACCTGACATGTCTTCGCCAGGCGCCCCCCTCTGCCCTGCCGGGCATCTCCCCCTCAAGGGGGGAGATTGGACGTCACCACACCCTTCGCCAATCGCTAACGTTGCAGGACGTGCGCAGACACCAACGCTGCTGATCTCCTCCCTTGAGGGGGAGATGCCCGGCAGGGCAGAGGGGGGCGCCACGCACTACACTTCGCTCCTTTTGGAGACCGTCGGATGAGCGAAGCAACGTCTGGAACAATACCCGACGGCAAATCCGCCACCTTCCATCTTCCTGTCGTCGAAGAGCAGGTCGAAGGCCTGCCGCCAGGCTTCGGCGACGGCATCGCCGGCAAGGCCGCCTTTCTCATCGCCGTCGCCTTTTCCGTGTTCCAGATTTATGTCGCCGCCTATGGCAGCATTCCGAGCCAGGTGGTGCGGGCCATGCATGTCGGCTTCCTGCTGCTGCTTGGCTTTGGCCTGATTGCCAATCTGCGCGCCAAGAGCCTGCCGGCGAAAGCCGCGTTCTGGACGCTCGGGGCGCTCGGCTTCGGCACCGGCCTGTACAATTGGGTGTTCTACACCGACCTCATCCGGCGCTCCGGCTTCCTGACCACGCCCGATCTGATCGTCGGCGCGGTGCTGGTGGTGCTTGTCTTCGAAGCCGCGCGGCGGCTGATGGGCCTGCCGCTGGCGGTCATCGCCTTCATCTTCCTCGCCTATTGCTTCGTCGGCAACCATTTGCCGCCGCCGCTCATCCATCGCGGCTATGATTTCGCCCAGCTCGTCGACACCTTCGCCTACGGCACCGAAGGCATCTACGGCACGCCGATCTATGTCTCGGCCGCCTACATCTTCATCTTCGTCGTCTTTGCCGCCTTCCTCGAACGTGCCGGCATGATCGCGCTGTTCAACGATTTCGCGCTCGGCCTTGTCGGCACATGGCGCGGCGGCCCGGCGCAGGTCTGCGTGCTGTCGTCGGCGCTGATGGGCACCATTTCCGGCTCGGGCGTCGCCAATGTGGTGGCCAGCGGCCAGTTCACCATCCCGCTGATGAAGCGCTTCGGCTTCCGCTCGGCCTTTGCCGGCGCCGTCGAGGCGACCTCCTCGATGGGCGGCCAGATCATGCCGCCGGTGATGGGCGCGGTCGCCTTCATCATGGCCGAGACGCTGAACGTGCCTTATGCCGAAGTGGTCAAGGCGGCGATCATCCCGGCGCTGCTCTATTTCGGCGCCTGCTTCTGGCAGGTGCATCTGGAAGCCGGCAAGGCCGGCCTGCACGGCATGGCCAAGGCCGAGCTGCCCAACCCGTGGGACGCGGTGCGGCAACACTGGCCGCTGGTGCTGCCGCTGGCAGCGCTGATCTATCTGCTGTTGGCCGGCTACACGCCGATCTTCGCCGGCACGATGGGCCTGGCGCTGACCATCGTGCTCATCCTCGGCACGCCGCTGGCGGCGGCGATCGGACCGCTCGCCTTCCGCATCGTCTTCTGGATCGCGCTCGGGCTTGCCGCCGCTTCGTTCATGAAGTTCGGCGTCAACCTCCTCGGCCTGGTGATCGCCGCACTGGTCGTCGCCTGCTTCACGTTCAAGGGCGGCCGCGAGACGTTGCAAATCTGCGTCGACTCGCTTGCCGAAGGCGCCAAGAACGCGCTGCCGGTCGGCATTGCCTGCGCCATCGTCGGCATCGTCATCGGCACGCTGACGCTCACCGGCATCGCCTCGACCTTCATCGGCTGGATCATCTCGATCGGCCAGGACAATCTGTTCCTGTCGCTGGTGTTGACCATGGTCACCTGCCTGGTGCTCGGCATGGGCATCCCGACCATCCCCAACTACATCATCACCTCGTCGCTGGCCGGGCCGGCGCTGCTGGAACTCGGCGTGCCGCTGCTGGTCAGCCACATGTTCGTGTTCTATTTCGGCATCATGGCCGATCTGACGCCGCCGGTGGCACTGGCCGCGTTTGCCGCCGCACCGATGGCTAGGGAAAGCGGCCTCAAGATCGGCATCCAGGCGACCAAGCT
The DNA here is from genome assembly GCF_004023085.1 of Mesorhizobium sp. M7A.F.Ca.US.010.02.1.1. Classification (NCBI taxonomy): domain Bacteria; kingdom Pseudomonadati; phylum Pseudomonadota; class Alphaproteobacteria; order Hyphomicrobiales; family Phyllobacteriaceae; genus Mesorhizobium; species Mesorhizobium sp. M7A.F.Ca.US.010.02.1.1. The sequence goes on from NZ_RZRV01000035.1 coordinate 37,253, forward strand.
CGCCATTGCCGGCTTCGTCGTGCCGTTCATGGCGGTCTATACGCCGGCGCTGATGCTGCAGGACGCCGGGCCAATCGCCGCCCAGTTCGGCTATCCCGTCGAGGTCGCATACATCGTCGCCAAGGCGTGCATGGGCATCGTGTTGTGGGGTGCCGCCGCCGTCGGCTTTCTCGCCCGCCGCATGGCGTTGTGGGAACGGCTCATCGCCTTCGCGGCCGGCGTGCTTCTGGTCGCTGCGGTGCCGCTCACCGACGAGGCCGGCTGGGTGCTGGCGCTGGCCTGGATCGGCTGGCACTATTTTCGCTCACGGCAGGCCGCCAAAGCATGAGCCTGTGCATCGTGGCCGCCGGCAAGACGGTGACGCTCTCCGTTGCCGCCTTCACGCTGTCCTGGACGCATTCGGTGGAACGGACGCGGTGGGAGGAGGACTGGAAGATCACGCCTTCCGGCCTGCAGGTGGTCGAAGCCCGGATCGAGGGTTCGGGTGCCGGCATGGAGCCCCCGGAAGGCGCGGTGCTGCGCGACGGCTGGTGGATCTATGCGCCTGATGTCGGCCCGCAGCGGCGCGTCGTGCTGGCCGCCTCCGGCGCGACCGGTGACGGGTGGACGCTGTGCACGGCTCAGGGCTGCAGGGAGCTCGGCAAGACTGCAGGCAGACCGATCGTGCTTGAGCCATGCGGGCCGGATGGCACCGGCCAACCACGATAACGCGTGATCGGCCTTCTGAGCAGATGAGAAATCTCGCCGGGAACGTGGAAGCGGCTACCCTCGGCAGCTTCGAACGAATGGACGATGCGGGCGCCAGAAGCGTCAACGTCGACGATGAGACGCTTCAAGCGCTGCTCCCCATAGCCACGTTTTCTAGCCAAGGAACCGTTCCCGCAGCTCGGGTGCGGGGATCTCGCAGCTGTCCTTCTTGCCGAACAGGGCGTAGCGGTTCTTGGCGATGCGATCGTAGAGCCAACCACGCAGCGGGCGCGGCAGCAGCAGCAGTGTTTTTGCCGCCCGCCAGGGCCAGCCGAGTTCCGCCATGACGGCGACGAAGCTGTCAAGCCGCGTGAAGGCGACGCCGTCGATCAGGACGAGATTGGTTTCGTAAGAGTCCGTGCGCAGTCCATGCTTCCGGAACAGCGTTTCACCGAAGGGCGACTGCGCGGTGGCGAAGCGGAAACGGCCTTGGCGGTCGAGCCTGACCACCATGCGCACGAAGCCAGAGCAGAGCACGCAGACGCCATCGAAAACGATCAATGGATAGCGTGCGTCGAGAGTTGTTCCAGAGGGACGGTTTGACTTGGGTCGACTGGGTTGGGAATGGTCGGTCAAGCTGGCCTCGGCTGCTCGTGTCCTACGACACTAAGCCGGCCAGCGTCGGTATCAAAGCCCTGGCGTTGTCGCACGGCGCCTGTCGGCGAGAGCGGGACGCTCGGCGCGATAGGTGGTGGCGCGGGTAGAGGCGGCGGGCCTGCAGATCCGGCTGTCGTGGCGATTTTCGAAAGCCATGATCAGTGCGCGCCCAGCGAGTTGCCGCGACGGGCGCAGGCCGGGCCGGGGCCGCGCATGTAATAGCGCTCGGGCCGATAAGTCGGCGCGATGAATTCGCGGATTGCGGCGGCATAGCCGATGAGGTGCGCGAGGAAGTTCATTACCCTGGTCCCTGTCCCGATTTTCGGATGTCCCTTCCGAATTGCGGTCATCATAGCGTCGAGGCGTGAATAGTCGGTGAACGTGATGTTAATATCTGGTCGAAAATGCCTCGCTTCGTGGCTGGAATGCGGCTGATTCGGGGTCTTTCGGTGCAGTTGGTCGGCATTCCGGTCAATGTGACTTTTGCATCACATATGTTTCGTTTGAATGTCGCCCGTGCGCGGTTCTGTTTCAACTTTTGCCGCGCTCGCGAAATTTCCGTGCTGGCGGCCAGAACGCCACGGGTGGCCCTCGGCATCCAGATCGGCGCGTGAGCGCGGAACTGGAGCGCGGTCTGTCCGTTCTCACCTTCATCTCGTTCTGGAAGGGAAGAGCTCATGGCGCCGCGTCCGGCCTGGAAGGGCTATCTGAAGCTATCGCTGGTCACCTGTGCCGTCGAACTGACCAATGTCGTCACCCACACGGAGCGGGTCTCGTTTCGCATTCTCAACCGCAAGACCGGCAACACGGTGAAGCGGCTCTATGTCGATGCCGAAACCGGCAAGCCGCTGGAGGAGGATGAGGAGGTCAAGGGCTATGAACTCGACGATGGCGATTTCATCCATATCGAGGAGGACGAGATCGAGGCGGTACAGATCGAATCCTCGCACACGATGGCGCTGGACGGTTTCGTCGACAAAGCTTCGATCCAGCAGATCTATCTCGATACGCCCTATTATGTCGCCCCGGCCGACAAGGTGTCGGAAGAGGCGTTCGCCGTCATCCGGGATGCGATGGCGGGCAAGAAGATGGCCGGGTTGGCGCGTATCGTGCTCTACCGACGCGAACGGCCGGTGGTTATCGAGCCGCTCGGCAAAGGGATGGTGCTGACGACCTTGCGCTACGACAACACGGTGCGCCAACCGGAAACTGTGTTCGGCGACATCGAGTCCGTGAAGACCGATCAGGAGATGACCGACCTCGCCGAGTTGATCATCGACAAGAAGAAGACGAAGTTCGACCCCTCGAAATTCGACGACAAATACGAGGAGGCGCTGCTGGAGCTGATCCGCGCCAAGAAGGCCGGCCACAGGGCGCCGAAGGCCAAAGCGGCGCCCAAACCTTCCAATGTCGTCAATCTGTTCGACGCGCTGAAGAAGAGCCTGTCGGACTCCGGGTCATCGAAAAAGCCTTCGTCGGCGAAAGCCAAGCCGGCGGCCAAACGTGCCAAGCCGAAAGGCAGCGCGCCCAAACGCAAATCGGCCTGAGGAACCCAACGGATGGCCAGCCTCGAACAATATCATTCCAAGCGCGATTTCAAGAAGACCGCCGAACCGGCCGGCAAGGTTGCCCTGGCCAAGAAGGGCGAGGCCGGCGGCATCTTCGTCATCCACAAGCATGCCGCGACGCGGCTGCATTACGACCTGCGGCTTGAGCATGACGGCGTGCTGTGGAGCTGGGCGGTGACGCGCGGCCCGAGCCTCGACCCGCATGAGAAGCGGCTCGCCGTGCATGTCGAGGACCACCCGATCGACTATGCGCCGTTCGAGGGCACCATTCCCAAGGGCGAATATGGCGGCGGTTCGGTCATCGTTTGGGACGAGGGCACCTGGACCCCCGAGATCGACCCGGCCAAGGCGATGAAGAAGGGCCATATCAGCTTTGAGCTTGAGGGCCACAAGCTGCATGGGGCATGGCATCTGGTGCGGCTGAAGCCGCGTGCGGGTGAAAAACGCGACAACTGGCTGCTGATCAAGTCGGACGATGCCGCAGCGCGTCCTGGCGAGGATATTCTCAAGGAGGCGCCAGAATCGGTGAAGTCCGGCCTGACCATCGAGGAGGTCGGCGAGGGCAAGTCCGCAAAGGGTGAGAAGCCGAAAGTATGGCATTCCAACAAGCCGGCCGCCGGCAAAGCGAAACCCGGCAAACGCCTCGACTTCATCGAGCCGCAGCTGGCCACGCTGGAGCGCGATGCACCGCCGGGCAAGGACTGGCTGCATGAGGTGAAGTTCGACGGCTATCGCATGCAGGCGCAGATAGCCGGCACCGATGTGCGGCTGCTGACCCGGACCGGCCTCGACTGGACGAAGAAATTCGGCAACGAGATCGTGGCGGAGCTGGCCGGGCTGAAGTGCAGCGACGCCATCATCGATGGCGAGGTGGTCGTGCTCGCCGACAGCGGCGTTTCCTCCTTCGCGCTGCTGCAGCAGGACCTATCGGCGAAGCGGACGCATCGGTTCATCTATTACGTGTTCGACCTGATGCGCCTCGACGGAAGGGATTTGCGCCGCGAGCCGCTGGTCGAGCGCAAGCAGGCCTTGCAGGAGCTGCTCGGCGAACAGTCCGACAATCCCGCGGTCCGCTTCAGCGACCATTTCGCCGAACCTGGCAAGATCATGCTGGAGCATGCCTGCCGCATGGGCCTGGAAGGCGTCGTCTCCAAGCGTGCCGATGCACCCTACCGCAGCGGCCGCGGCCCGACCTGGGTCAAATCGAAATGCACGGCGCGGCAGGAATTCGTGATCGGCGGCTACCTGCCGTCCGACAAGACCGGGCGCGGACTGCGCTCGATCCTCGTCGGCTTCCACGAGGGCGGCAAGCTGCATTATGCCGGCCGCGTCGGCACCGGTTTTTCGGGCAAGGGCGCCAATGAGCTGAAGGCAAAACTCGATGCATTGACGGCAAAAACATCGCCCTTCTCCACCGCCGTGCCGAAGGGAAAGGGCCTGGTCTGGGTCAAGCCCGAGCTTGTCGGCGAAGTGGAGTTTCGCAGCTGGACCTCGGACCGTATAATACGCCACGCCTCGTTCCAGGGATTGCGCGAGGACAAGGCGGCGGAGGAAGTCGTGCAGGAAAAGCCTAAAGCGTCGACAGGCAAGCCATCGACAGGCGAGAGCACGGCCAAGCCGGCACCGGGTGGCAAAGCCGCTAGATCGATGACGACCACGGTAAAACTCTCGCATCCCGACAAGCTGCTGTGGCCGGACGAAAACATCTCCAAGCGGGGCCTGCTGGACCATTACGCGCAGGTTTGGCCGCGCATGGAACAGTTTGTCGTCAACCGGCCGCTCAGCTTGGTGCGGGCGCCGGACGGTGTCGGCGGCCAGCGTTTCTTCCAGAAACATGCCTCGGCCGGCATGAGCGACAAGATCGCCCGCATGAAGGACCCTAGTGACGGCGAGGAGATCCTGTACATCCGGGATTTCGATGGTGTTGCCGCACTGGTCCAGTATGGCGTGGTCGAGATCCACATTTGGGGGTGCACGATCGATGAGATCGAAAAGCCCGACCAGATCATCTTCGATCTCGATCCCGATGAAGGTGTCGACGTGAAGGCGGTCCGCGAGGCGGCACTTGATATCAGGGGCAAGCTCGACGAGCTGTCGCTGCCGAACTTCGTCAAGACGTCGGGCGGCAAGGGCTTTCACGTCATGGTGCCGCTGAGACCAGCGGCGGATTGGGAGGAGGTCAAAACCTTCGCCCATGATTTCGCCAGGGCGCTGGAGCAGGGTGCCCCCGACCGCTACACGGCGACGCTGTCGAAAAAAGCGCGCACCGGAAAGATCTTCGTCGACTATCTGCGCAACGGCAGGGGCTCGACGACGGTCGCGCCCTATTCGTCACGCGCCAAGAAGGGCGCCACCGTGTCGATGCCGGTGACCTGGGCCGAGATCGAGGCCGGGCTGGCGCCGAACGCTTTCCCGATCGGCGACAAGACGACGCTGAAGCAGCTGGCGAAAGCCGATCCGTGGGCGGATTTTTTCGGGCGGGGGAAGGTGTTGAAGCGGGGGTGATCCTCGTGATTTCGTCATCCTAGGGCGAAGCAAGGAGCGAAGCGACGCGGCGCAGACCCTAGGATGACGAAGGTGTGGGCGAGCCCACCACCATCAGCTCAAAAACGCCCTCTCAAACGCCTGCTTGCCCGGCGGCGAGAAGATCACCGCGCGGCTGTCCTTCTCGCGGCGCGCCCATTTCTCGGCAAGGATCTTGTCGAGGATGGCGGCGCCCAGCGTGCCGGCGAGGTGTGAGCGCCGCACGCTCCAGTCGAGGCAAGCGCGGCACACCGGCCGTCGCGGCTTGGTGTAGACGTCGATGCCTATCGCAGCGAAATGCGAAGCCGCCGATGGCCCGAGCCTGATCTCCTGCTCGTCGCGGACCAGTACGTTCTTGGCGACGAGCCGATCGAGCATCGCCACCGCCTGCTCGCCGGCGAGGTGATCGTAGCAGACGCGCGCCACGCGCATGGCGCCATCGCGCGGACCCGGGCGCACACGCTTTGGACCGACGGCTTCCGCGACGCCTGTGATGGCTTCGATCATGCCCGCCACCTGCGGTCCGGCGAGGCCGTAATAGCGATGCCGGCCTTGGCTCGCCACCGTGAGCAGCCCACCTTCCATCAGTTTGCCCAGGTGCGAGCTGGCGGTCGGCAGCGAAACGCCGGCCTCGAGCGCCAGTTCGCTCGCCGTCAGCGCCGTGCCGCCCATCAGGGCATTCAGCATGTTTGCCCGTGCCGGGTCGCCGACCAGGCTGGCGATGCGGGCGATGTCGGGGCCTTCTCGCATAGTTCGTTCCTCATCGAAGCATCCCTGTCAGATAACCACTATTCTCCGGTGAGATCAAGGAGACGACGATGACCGCACGAACCGCTTTCCCCTCGGCGCTCCCCAGCCGACAATCGTTCCCGTTCGTCACCTGGTTGCGTTCGCGGCTGCTGGCCCGCTGGTATGACCGTCATCTGCAGCGCCTCGACCTTGCCGAGATCGACGATCATCAGCTGCGCGATCTTGGCCTTACACGGCAAGACGTGCGCCGCGAATGCGCGAAATCCTTCTGGCAGCCCTAGCAGGCCGGGCGGCAGGACGTTTCGATGCGGCTCGAACTATTGACGCAATCCCGAGGAGACCACAATGACCATCACTTGCTTCATCCGCTATGAGATCGACCCGTTCGGCAAGGCGGCCTTCGAGGAGTACGCCCGCAACTGGGGCCAGGCCATTCCACGCTGCGGCGCCGATTTGATCGGTTATTACGCGCCTCATGAAGGCTCGGCGACAACGGCCTATGCCGCCTACAACATCGACAGCCTGGCGGCCTATGAGGCCTACCGCGCGCGACTTGCCGCCGATCCCGCCGGCAAGGCAAACTACGAGTTTGCCAAGCGTGAAAGATTCATCCTCAAGGAGGACCGCATGTTCCTGAAGCACGTCTCGGGCCCGCACGCGAAACTGGTGCTGCCGTGATTGCCGTCATCTTCGAGGTCGAGCCGGCGGCGGGCAGGCGCGATGCATATCTGAGCATCGCCGCCGATCTGCGGCCGCTGCTCGACGGCATCGACGGCTTTCTGTCGATCGAGCGCTTCCAGAGCCTGGCCGATCCGAACCGCGTCCTGTCGCTGTCGTTCTGGCGCGACGAGGAAGCGGTCAAGGCCTGGCGCAGCACCGAAGAACACCGGCAGGCGCAGCAGGCCGGTCGTGGCGGCATCTTTGCCGGCTACCGACTGCGCATCGCCCATGTGGTGAGGGATTATGGGCTGACGGAGAGGGATGAGGCGCCAGCGGATAGCCGGGCGGTGAATGGGTGACTGAGGCTACTCAAGCATTGCCGATCAGCACGCCGGCCGCGAATACCAGCGCGCCGCCCAGCACCACCTGGAAGGCGGCACGCAGGAAGGGCGTCTGCATGTAGCGGTTCTGCACGAAGGCAATCGCCCACAGTTCGAAGAACACCACCACCGCGGCAACCCCGGTCGCCGTCCAGAAATGCGGAATGAGATAGGGGAGTGCGTGTCCGAGACCACCCAGCGTCGTCATGATGCCGACGGTCAAACCGCGCTTGATCGGCGAGCCGCGCCCCGACAGCTTGCCGTCATCTGAAGCGACTTCGGTGAAGCCCATCGAAATGCCGGCGCCGATCGAGGCGGCAAGCCCAACCAACAGCGTCTGCCAGGTGTCATGCGTGGCGAAGGCGGCGGCAAAGATCGGCGCCAGAGTGGACACCGATCCGTCCATCAGCCCGGCCAGCCCTGGTTGCACATAGGTGAGGATGAACTGGCGCTGCTCGGCGGCGGTCTCTTCATCCTTCACTTCGCCCGGCACATGTTTCTGCTCCAGACGCTGCGCCAGGGTCTCATGGCCCAGTTCGGCCACCGCCAGATCGTCGAGCAGTTTTCGCGTCGAGGCATCCGCCGTGCGCTTGGCCGCCTCGACATAAAAAAGGTAGGCTTGCCGCTCCATCGCCTCGGCCTGGCTGCGGACGTGCTCGATGCCGAGCGGCCGGACCAGCCAGTCGGGCTTGCGCTCGTAATAGCCCTTCACATGTTCGCGCCGGATCAGCGGTATGCGCTCGCCGAACCGTTTGCGGAAAAGCTCGATCAGCGCATCGCGATGGCCATCCTCTTCCTCGGCCATCTCCTCGAACACTTTTGCCGATTGCGGGAAGTTTTCCGTCAGGCCATCGGCATAGGCCCGGTAGATGCGTCCATCATCCTCCTCGGACGAAATGGCCAGCGCCAGGATCTCCTGTTCGGAGAGCGATTCGAAGGGACGGCGGCCGAAGCCGAAAACACGGGAAAGCATGAGGAATTCACCCTAGTTTAGAATAGTTCTAAACTAGGGTTTTGAGCGCCTCCGGTCAATTGCGCTCGGTCGCGGTCAAGAATTGTTGAAGCTCGTAAGCCGGGCTGGCCCTTCATTATCAGTGAATGTTCACCTATATAATTTACCTAACCAGAACAAGGAACCGGCAGATGACGGCAAAACAGCCTCCGCATCACTATGACCCAAAGCCCGTTCTCGATCTCATCGCCAGCATCGAGGCCGACCTGCAGCGCCTGAAGGGCCTGGTCGAACAGCAGGTCGAGAAATTCGACCCCGCCAATCCGCACAACAAGGGGCCGGATGGCAAACTGACCGAGGAAGGCGCCGAGTGCTGCTACCGCATGTTCGACGAGGGCAAGTCGCGCTACTCGGTCGCCCAGCAGATGAAAATCTCCTTTGCCGCCGCCAGCCACCGGTTCAACAACTGGCGCAAGCTGGGTGGGAGCAAGAGGCAGAGGACGTTGCTTGGATAAGTAGGGAGTTAACTGCCCATCTCGGCGCCGCCCCTCATTGCCCTGCCGGGCATTTCTCCCCGTAGAACGGGGAGAAAGACGCCGGCCGCAACCTCGGCACTCTTCCTGCAACGCTAGTGATTGGCGAAACCGTTGATGAAGGCCCCTCTCCCCGTCACTATACGGGGAGAGGATGCCGGCAGGCAGGTGAGGGGCGGCGCAAGCGCCGTTCATGACCCGCCAAACTTTGTAACGGTCACATTTTTTCATTGGTGCGCCGCCTCCCTTTGCGGGCATCATGAAGGGCAACATGTTTCCGCAGGACCCGCCATGACCACCCCTCCCGGCATCGCCGACATCCACGCCGCCGCCGCGCGTCTCTCCGGCCTGATCGTCGAAACCCCGTTGCTCGAATCGCAGGAGCTGAACAAGCGCTTCGGCGGCCGCATCCTGTTCAAGCCGGAGACGCTGCAGCGTACCGGCTCGTTCAAATTCCGCGGCGCCTACAACAAGCTGTCGTCGCTCGGCGAGGCGGAACGCAGCCAAGGTGTCGTCGCTTTCTCGTCGGGCAATCATGCGCAAGGCGTCGCCGCTTCGGCCGCGATGTTCGGCGTCAGGGCGGTGATCGCCATGCCTTCGGACGCGCCGGCGATGAAGATCGCCAACGTGCGCAAGATGGGCGCGGAGGTGGTCCCGTTCGACCGCTTTCGCGACGACCGCATGACCGTGATCCGTCCTTACATGGAGAGAGGCATGGTGCTGGTGCCGCCTTTCGACGATCCGGCCATCATTGCCGGCCAGGGCACGATCGGCCTCGAATTGATGCGCCAGGCAAAAACACTTGGCGTCGACCTCGACGCGGTGGTCGTTCCCTGCGGCGGCGGCGGCCTGACCAGCGGCATTTCGATTGCGGTCAAAGACGCCTCGCCTGACACCGCGGTCTGGGCTGTGGAGCCCGAGCATTTCGACGACACCCGCCGGTCGCTGGCCGCCGGTGCCAGGGTTTCGAACGAGCCCGGCTACGCCTCGATCTGCGACGCGCTGCTAACCGCCGAGCCTGGCGTGATCACCTTCGAGATCAACCGCAGGAACCTCACCGGTGGCATCGCCGTCTCGGACCAGGCGGCGGCTCAGGCGATGCGCGACGCCATGGCCTATCTCAAGCTGGTGGTCGAGCCCGGCGGCTGCGTGGCGCTGGCAGCACTGTCATCGGGCGAGATCGAACTGTCGGGCAAATGCGTTGCCGTGGTGCTGTCCGGCGGCAATGTCGATTTCGGCACTTATGCCGGGATCATGGCGGCGGCTTGAGACGGCGATGTCCAAGGGGACCTGATATGGAGTATCTGGCGACAGGCTCCGCCTTGGATCACTCCTCGCCCGCCGCCAAATCGTCGCCGCGCTGAGCATGATCATCTACCGCCCGCTCACGCGTTCCGAGCTGCCCGACGATACGGCATCCCTTGCCCGCACCCTCATCGGCAAGATCGTGGTGCGCGAACTGCCCGAAGGCATCGCCAGCGGCCGCATCGTCGAGACCGAGGCCTATGTGACCGGTGACGCCGCCGGACACGGTTACCGGGGGATGACCCCGCGCAACCGTTCGCTGTTTCTCGACGCTGGGCATGCCTATGTCTATCTCTCCTACGGCATCTCCTACATGCTCAATGTCTCGAGCGAGATGCCAGGGGTCGGAACCGGCGTGCTGATCAGGGCGCTTGAGCCGCTCGAGGGCATTGCGATCATGCGGGTCAATCGCGGCATCGAGCGTTTGCGCGACCTGGCGCGAGGACCGGGAAGGCTGGCCCAGGCGTTGCGGATCGATCGTTCGCTCGACGGGCTCGATCTTTGCCGCAAAGGCCCGCTATGGCTGGCACGCGATAGTGACGAGGCCGGCGAAATCGGACAGAGCGTCAGGATCGGCATTTCGAAGGATGCGGACCGCCTGCTGCGATTCTATGTCAAGGGAAGCGTGTTTGTCAGCGGCCCGAAATCGCTCAACGGTTAGTGGCAGTTACAAACCATGGAGATTGGCGGAAGCATTTCTCCCTTCGTCATCCACGGGCGGAGCAAGGAGCGAAGCGACGCAGCGCAGACCATAGGATGACGACGCCGCAAAGGCTGGTACCAAAACTGTGGAGGTCGTGCGGCGCCTAATCCAGCGTGCGCCTGAACCTTACCAGTGCCACGCCGGCAAACAAGGCCACGAACACCACCAGCCAGCCGATCTCGTCTGCCACCGCCGGCAGTTCGGCGCCCTTCAGCATCACGGCGCGGGTGATGCGCAGGAAATGCGTCAGCGGGAAGATCTCGCCGAAGATTTGCGCCCAGTCCGGCATGCCGCGATAGGGGAACATAAAACCCGACAGCATGATCGACGGCAGGAAGAAGAAGAAGGTCAGTTGCAGGGCCTGCATCTGCGTGCGGGCGATGGTCGAAATCGTATAGCCGAGCAGCACCAGCGCCAGCACGAAGATCAGCACGGCGGTCAGGAGCAGCGACATCGATCCGGTGAAGGGGATGGCGAACAGAAGCTTCGCCGCCGCCAGCACCACCACCATCTGCACGCCGCCGACCGCCAGATAGGGCAGCACCTTGCCCATCATGATCTCGAGCGGGCTGGACGGCATCGCCAGCAGGTTTTCCATCGTGCCGCGCTCGGTCTCGCGCGTCAGCGCGATCGAGGTCATCATCACCATGGTCATCTGCAGGATGACGCCGAGCAGGCCGGGCACGATGTTGTATTGCGAGATGCCTTCGGGATTGTAGCGCCGGTGTACGACGACATCGAGCTGACCCTTGGCGGCCTCGGCGGCGGCTTCCTGCGTGCCTTGCGCCCTCAGCAGCGCCTGACTGGCGACGGTGCCGAGCGTCGAGATGGCGCCGCTGGCCACCGCCGGGTCGGTGGCGTCCGCCTCGATGAGTATCTGCGGGTTGTTGCCGCTCTCCACCCTCCTGGCAAAATCGGCGGGGATGGTGACGACGAAGGCGACGTCGCCGCGCGATATCAGGAACTCGGCCTCGGCGGCACTTTGTGCGACATGGTCGAAACGGTAGTAGCCGGTGGTCTGCAGCGCCGCGACAATGGCACGCGTGTAGGGATCGTTGCTCGTCGCCACGAGTGCTGCCGGCAGGCTTTTCGGATCGTTGTTGATGGCGTAGCCGAAAAGCACCAACTGTATCAGCGGGACGCCCAGCATCATGGCGAAGGTGATGCGGTCGCGCCGCATCTGGATGAATTCCTTGATCAGCAGCGCGCCAAGCCGGGCGAAGGAAAAGACGCTGTTCATGCCATGTTGTCCTTCGAGCCGGACATGAACTGGATGAAGACGTCCTCGAGGCTGGTTTCGCCGGGCGAAACTTTCACGCCCTTGTGCTCTCTCTCGACATCGGCGAGCGCGGCTTCGAGCTTCTTCTTGTCAGAGCCGACGACATGCAGCGTCGCGCCGAACGGCGCCACCTGGTCGACGCCGGCGCGGCCCTGCAGCGCTTCGGCGATCTGATCGAGCCGCGGGCCCTGGAGGACGAAAGTGGTCAACCCGGCATTTTTCACCACTTCGGCGACAGTGCCGGTGGCCAGCATCTTGCCATAGGAGATGTAGCTGATGCGGTGGCAGCGCTCGGCTTCGTCCATGTAGTGGGTGGAGACCAGCACGGTCAGCCCGCCGCTGGCGAGGCGATGGATCTCGTCCCAGAACTCGCGCCGAGCCTTCGGGTCGACACCGGCCGTAGGCTCGTCGAGCAGCAGCAATTTCGGCTTGTGCATGATGCAGGCGGCCAGCGCCAGCCGCTGCTTCCAGCCGCCCGACAAGGTGCCGGCCAGCTGGTTGCGGCGCGACGTCAGGCCGAGGTCCTCCAACGTGCGCGCCACATGCTCTTCGACCGGCTTCAGCCGGTAGAGCCGCGCGACGAATTCGAGATTCTCGCCGATCGTCAGATCCTCGTAGAAGGAGAATTTCTGCGTCATGTAGCCGACTTCGCGCTTGATGCGCAGGCTCTCGGTGCGGATGTTGAAGCCGAGCACCGTGCCTTCGCCTTCGTCCGGCGTCAGCAGACCGCACATGATGCGGATGGTGGTGGTCTTGCCCGAGCCGTTGGGGCCGAGAAAGCCGACGATCTCGCCCTCGGCGACCGACATCGTCACATGATCGACGACGGTCTTGTCGCCAAAACGCTTGACCAAGCCATGGACGTCGATGGCGTTCATCTTGCGCTGTCCGCCAGATCGACATCGACGATCTGGCCCGGTTGCAGCGGGCCGGCATCGCCCTCCGGCCGCGCCTCGACGAGGTAGACCAGCTTTTGCCGGTTCTCCAGGGAGTAGATCACCGGCGGGGTGAACTCGGGATCCGGCGAGACATAGCTGACGCGCGCCTTCACATCCGGGCCGCAGCCGTCGCAATGGACGCCGAGCAAGGTGCCGACCTTGACCGAGGAGAAAGCGCTCTCTGGAATGTAGACGCTGAGCTTCACCGCGCCGTCGGGCAGGATCGAGATGACCGGCGCGGTCGGACCTGATGTGTCGCCCGGATTGCGGATGACATCGTTGACGCGGCCCGGCGAAGGCGCCGCCAGCACCCGTTTCGACAGCCGCCACTGCGCCTGCTCCAACGCGGCCTGCGCCTGCTTGACCTGATTGTCGGCGGCCTTGATCGTTTCGGGCCGTGCCGGCAGGCCGCCGACGGCGAGATTGGCATTGGCCTGGCCGACCTGCGCATTGGCCGTCTCGAGCGTGGCCGACGCGGTGTCGAAATCGGCCTGCGTGCCGGCGCCGCGCTTGAACAGATCGGCGGCGCGGTCGTATTTGCGCTTGGCGTCGGCGGCCTGGGCGCTGGCCATGTCGACCTCGGCCTTCAGCACGGCGATCTCTTCCGGCCGCTTGCCGATCTGCAGGTCGGCCAACTGCGCCTGGGCCTGGGCAAGGCCGGCCTGCGCCTGCGCAACCGCGATCTTGGCATCGGCACTTTCCAGCGTCACCACGGTCGTGCCAGGCACCACACGGTCGCCGCGCTTCACCGTGACGGTCTCGACCTGCGCCACCTCGATCGGCGCCAGCAGCACATAGTCGCCTTCGACATAGCCGACGGCCAGCGGGGCAGCCGGGGCACAGGCCGAGAAGAGCTGCGCGGCGAGCGGCAGCGAACACAGAAAGCTCATGGTCTTTGCCCCTTCATGCTTTGCTCTTTCTGAAAGCCAATATGGCCTTGAGATTACCCGATGTGACCGCCACCACCTTGGCCGCCTCGGCGGCGCCGATGTCTTTCCAGCCCATGCGGCGCATCACCGCCTCGCGGCCGATGCGGAAATAGATGACCTGGCCAATCAGCGTGAACACGGTGAGCCTTGTGGCCTCGCTTTCGGCGGGCTCGCCGGTCGCCTGTTCCCAGAGCTGGCACAGCCGGCGATGCGTCGGCTCGAAGACGCCGTCATAGATGCGGTCGAGGGCTGCCGTCGGATGCGAAAGCTCACGCAACAGGAACTGCACGATCTCGCCGGCCTGCGGGCTGGCCACGACAAAGCCGACCATCCGCTCCAGCGCCGCGAAGAGCTGCGCCTGCGCTGCCTCGGGACCGACCGGCGCGGTCGCCTGCGCGTTGCCGAGCGCCGGGCCGGCGACCGTCTGGATGGTCTCGACGATAAAGTCGGCGGCGGCCGTGCGAAGACCCTCCTTGCCGCCGAAATGATAGGCGATCGAGCCGATATTGGCTTGTGCCTCGGCGGCGATCTCGCGCGTCGAGGTGCCATCGAAGCCCTGCCTTCCGAACAGCTTCAGCGCCGCCTGGACAAGGGCCGCGCGCGTCATCTCGGCGGGCTCGCGGCGAAGAATTTTGGGCTCAGGTAGTTTGATCATGAGCACAGTTTAATCAATCGATTGATTAAAGTCAACTTCTGTTCGTCATTGTCTTGCCATCGACGGCGGCAAACGCTTTAGTGCGCGGCCATGGGCAAGGAAGTCGAACGAAAATTCCTGGTCACCAGCACCGCATGGCGGGAACTGGCCGAGGCCAGTATCCGCATTCTCCAGTTCTATCTCGCTGCCGGCCCCGGGCGCACGGTGCGCATCCGCATCAGCGATGGCGGTTCCGCCAAGCTGACACTCAAATTCGGCAGCAAGGCGCGCGAACGCGACGAATTCGAATACTCGATCCCGCTCTCGGAGGCGGTGGAGATGCTGGATTTCGCCATCGGACGTGTCATCGAGAAGACACGTCACCATGTTAGGCACCGTGGCTATCTCTACGAAATCGATGTCTTTGGCGGTCCGCTTGCGGGACTTGTGATCGCCGAACTTGAGACGCCGGAGGACGTGCCGGACGAAATGCTGCCTGATTGGCTCGGCCGCGAAGTCACCGGCGAGTCAAAATTCTACAACGCGTCGCTCGCCCTTGGGGGGATACCGGAGATCGCCGCATGAGCTTTCGTATCGATCCGCGCCTGCCGCTGACCGGCGAGGTCAGGCGTATCCTTGCCGAGGAAATCGGCAAGGCGCTGCATCACCTTGACGCCGCACGGAGCCGGCCGGAACAGGCGCTGCACAAGTGCCGCAAGCGACTGAAGAGCGCCCGCGCCTTGCTGCGGCTTGTTCGTTCCGGAGACGAAACGTTCTGTGAGACCGAAAACCAGTGCTATCGCAATGTGGCCGGCCTGCTTGCCGGTCCGCGCGAGGCGACTGCGCTGATCGAGACCATCGACCGGCTGGCGGCGAGCTTTCCCAAGGAGAGCGCCGACGATGGGCTTACTGCTGCGCGCGACAGGCTGATCGCGCGCCAGCATGAACTGCACGAAGGCAGCGGGCTCGAAGCGGCGATCGGCGCGGCGACCGCCGCTTGCGAGGATGGCCTCAAACGCATCGAAGCGCTGGCCTTGCCCGACCAGCCGGAACAGGCGGCCGACGTGCTTGCCGAAGGTGCCCGCGTCACGCTGCGCCGTGCCAGGAAGGCGCTCGACAAGGCCAGATCGCGGGGCGCGGCCGATGATTTCCACGATTTGCGCAAGGCGGCCAAGACCCACGGCATGCATCTGTCGCTGCTCGGCAGGCTGTGGCCGACACCGATCAAGGCCCGGCGCAAGGCGGTCGACGAACTGGGCGAGCGGCTGGGCGACCTGCACGATGTGCTGGTGATGCGCGCGCTGCTCGAGGCCGACGACCAGCCGCTCGGGCTGCCCGAGGACACGAAACTTCTGGGCAAGCTGTTGAAACGGTCGGAGAAGCAGCTGAAGAAGAGCTGCCTTGCTGAGGCGGCCGAACTGTTCAGCGACAGTCCCAAACGCTCGACACGCAAACTGGCCCGCAAGGCGCGTGACGATCTGGCTGCGCCGCCGGAAGAGGCCGCTGCGACGGCAAGCTGACTTGGCGCCTTCCTCTCGGTCCGGACAGGGGGAGGAAAGGCGTGCGCTAGCCCTCATTACCCGCCCATGCTAATCGCCATGGGGCATGACCGAGCCCGGCGACACGCTTCTGGATCGACTTGGCCGCTGGCTTGCCGGCCGGCTGCAGGAAGAATCCTCCGGCTACGAGCCCTACACACCGTCCGATGCCGAAACGCTGCGCCGCACGCTTGAGCCCGGCGACATCCTGCTGATCGAGGGCAACCAGAAGATCTCGGCGGCGATCAAATACCTGACCCAGTCGACCTGGTCGCATGCGGCCTTCTATGTCGGCGACGCCTTGCCAGAGCCGCAAGACGGCTCGGAGCGGCCGCGGCTGATCGAGGTCACGATCGGCGAAGGCTGCGTCGCCGTGCCATTGTCGCGCTACCGCACCTACAACACCCGCATCTGCCGGGCGAGCGGGCTGGCGCCGGAGGATCGCGACAAGGTCGTCGCGTTCATGATCGGCAGGCTCGGCCTGAAATACGACCTCAAGAACATTTTCGACATGCTGCGTTTTTTCTTCCCGACACCGCCGGTGCCGGTGCGCTGGCGGCGCCGCATGCTGGCCTTCGGCTCCGGCGACCCGACACGGGCGATCTGCTCTACGCTGATCGCCGAGGCCTATGGCCAGATCCGCTATCCGATCCTGCCCGAGATCACCCGTGCGCCCGGCCGCGCCTCGGCGCAGTCGAATTACTCGCGCAAGGAGATCCTGCACATCCGCCACCACTCGCTCTACACGCCGCGCGATTTCGACCTGTCGCCCTATTTCCGCATCGTCAAGCCGACGCTGGAATATGGTTTCGACTACCGGGCGGTGACCTGGGATGACAAGGTTGCCGATCCCGGGGCGAAGGCCGCCGAATAGACGCGATCAAATGAGTCCAACCGCGTGGACGGCCCGGGAGCGCGCCGGTCGGCGGCGCTTTGGCGTCAGTGCTTGCAAGCCGCAGCGCGCACGTCCGAGGGAGTAGCGTCATAACGCCGACGGAACGCCCGATTGAAATAGGAAAGGTCGTTGAAGCCGGCCTCGTAGGCGATCGCGGTGATGCTGCGTCCGGCATGGCGTGGATCGCCGAGCATGCGATGGGCGCGCGCCAGCCGCTGGTTCATCATGAAATCAATCAAGGATGTGCCATCGCTCTCGAACAGCTTGCGGACGTAGCGTGCCGACAGTCCGTGGCGGGCGGCGACGTCCTGCGCCGACAGGTCGACATGGCCACCATGCGCGACGATATCGGCCTTGATGGCGCGCAAGCGGGCAACGCTGACGCCACGGCCGCGTGCGATCTGGGCCGCATCCCTGGTCGCGCCCATGGCGAGTGCGGCAAGGTCGAAGACATGCGTCGCCGCAAGGTGGCAGGCCTCCGCGGTCAACTCGTCTCCGACCTCCTGGATCGAGCTGATATAGTCGAGCAACAGCCGCATCGCCCCGCTCTGGGTCGGCAAGGGCCGCATAAGGACCGCGGCCGGATCGCCGATCAGAGGCGAAAGCTGCTTGCGCGAAAAACTGAGATTGACGAAGCGGAACCCGCCGGCGCCGATCAGGTTGAGGCCAACCTCTTCACCGCTCATCATGAGCGCCTGGCCGTTGCCGACCGCCTCCTCGCGGCCGCGATGCTTCATCACGCTGCCCCCGTCGAGGGCCGCCAGAAGAACGAAGTCGTCGTTGTCGATCAGCGACGACGTATGATGCACCCGGAATTCCGATGAGCTGCCGGTGGCGATGCCGAGGCCCGGCAACGCGCGCACCCGCATGTCGATCTGCGCCGGCGCCAGCGGATCGAGGTCCACCCTCAGAACGGTGCGGCCGTAAACCTCGCGCGTAATCTCGACGCGATCCCGCTCCGGAAACATCTCCGTCGCCAGCCTGAACGAAGCTGACGGCCCCATCGTCGCAGTCATCGACACCCCCATGCCCAAGAGCGCGGTCATATGCGCCGCGGCCTGCAAAACGTCAATCCCGGGCCGTTTTGGCCGCTTTCAGTGCCGTTCTGTCCAAGCTGACCCCCTTCGATGCCCCTAGTTTGCGGCGCGATTCCAAAACCGGAACCGCATTGGCGGCAATCCAAGGGGGCACGATGTTTCATTTGCAATTGTTCAAGACGCTGTCGGCACTGGCCGCGGCGGGCTTCAATCCGCGCGTCTATCTGCTGTCGATCGCCTTGGGCAACGCGGTGACCGATCATCGCGAGGCCAAGCTGCCGCCGCGCGCTGCCCGATGATGAGCAGCACCATGAAAAGGATCATTTTCCTGGCCCTGACCCTTGCCCTGGCGGGCTGCCAAACGGGCCAGGCCGACAACAACCCGGCATCGATCGCGAGCGCGGCCGGCAGCAAGAAGGCCCAGAACGAACCGACGACGGAAACGGCCTGCGCCGATGCCGCCAAGAAGGCGGCGAAGGCGCAGACCAATGCGGCTCTGCTCGGCGGTGTCCTGTCGATGGCGGGGGGTCTTGGCGGTCTGGCTGGCAATGGTGGGGTCATTGCCGGCCAGGCCGCCTCGATCGGCGGCTCGGTTCTGCAGTCCCAGGCGACGAGCAGTGCCCGGGCCGGCATTGCGGAGGATTGTTATGGCTGAGCGGCGTTTCGCAGCCATGCGCCGGCTGGCCGGCGCGCTCGCACTTGCCGGCATGATCTTCGACAGCCCGCAGGCCTTGGCGCTGACAGCGCGGGATGCGTCGGCGGTCGTCGGCCTGATCGAGGCCTTGCAACCCGAATTCGGTCAGTTCGCCTATGACGAGGAGATCGCCGCCGACTGGTACGAGCGCGATGCCGCGGACAAGGGCTTGATCGACACAGCCGGTTTCACCGCCGACAGCTGGAAGATCGCGCTTGGCGAGACCATGCGCGGGTTCCTGGCGACGATGCCGGTCGCAGAACTCGATGCCATTTTCGCCAAGCTCAGGAATGCCATATCCGGCATGAAGGAGCTGACCGACGCGCAGAAGACAGAGACCATCGACGCCATCAACGAAGAGGTCGAAGGGTTGATGGCTTTGCGGGCCGAGGGCGGCCCCTTCGCCGATGTCGTCAGGCCGCTGACGCCAAAAATCCGCAGCCTCATCCTCGGCCCGGCGATGGGGCGATAGGATGTTGGGCAACAGGAAACGGGTGGCGGGAAAAGCAACTCCGAGCGGGAGCCTCGAGGCCGAACATCGCGGCATTTTTCCAACCACGGCACGTGTCAGGCGGGGCAGCCCGATCGCGATGCTTATCTGCCTGCTGGCGTCCAGCTGCAGCCAGACGGCCGCCAGCCCGCCGATCACGCCAGAGCAGCATGCGCAATTGGCGGAGCTGGCGGCCGGCCCGGACTCGCCGGAGGGCCTTGGCGAGGCCCTGGCTGCAGTCGAGGCGACCAGGAAAATGCAGGACTGCAGGGCCAGCATGAACGAGACGGCCGGGCAGATGAAGATGATGGGCGCGGTCAATGGCGCGGTCGGCATCGCCGGCCGCATGGCAGGCCCAGGCGGCAAGACAGCGGCGAAAATGGTGGCCATCGGCACCGCCAGGGCCGTGCGCGGCAAGCTCAGCCGCCAGATGCAATCATGCTGAGACGATTGGCCGATCAGGCCGGCAGCGGCCGCCGTGTCTTGGCGGCCGGGTCGGTTGCTCTCGCACCGGCATCTCGCGCGTGCGGCCCGATCGGCATGATCGCCGGGAATGGCGTCGCGCCAAAGGCAAACGTCCATTTGTAGCCGACCAGCCCGTCTTCCGGCGTCGTGTGCTGGTCGTGATGGGCCAGCAGTTTGGCGCGATCGGCGAGGTCCTGCGCCTCGCGTCGCACCATCTCCGCCGTCTCCGGCCGCATCCGCCTGCTAAAGCTGACGAAGGTCGCTTCCTTGTCGATATGGGTGATCGCCCAGCCGATGAAGTTCTTGTTGGTCATCTCGAACAGCGGCCGCAGCGGCCCTTCGAAATTCCACTGGATCGGCGTCTCGACAAGCAATCTCGCCGTGAGCCCGCGGCCGAGCGCGATCAGGCCGAGCTCCTCGAGATCGCGCAGATAGAGGAACATCGAGGCTTCGCTCAGGCCTTGCGAGCGCATGATGCCCTCGGGCGTGAATTTTTCCGACAGCATGACGAAAATGAACAGCAGTGCCGGCCGGCCGGCGAGCCTGCGTTCGATCTCCGGCGCGATGTGGTTGACCGGCCCTGGCCCCCGGTTCATCGAGCCGAGCACGTTCTCCAGCTCGACACCGGCGGCAGCGCAGATCTCCACCAGCCGGTCGAGCTTGCAGTTGCGCTCGTGGAAGATGCGCTTCACCGTCGGCTCGGAAACCCCCATGCGTTCGGCAAGCTCGCGATAGGTGACGCCCTTCGCCTTCAGCGTCCGCTTCAACGCGTCGAAGATAAGGCCGTTCATGGAATGCACCTCTTGCCGTGGGTTTCGTATCGACTTTCGATACTAGCGGTTATCGGCCTTTCCGGAAAGTATCGAAAATCATAGCTCTCCGCCGTCATCACAGGAGAGCAGCCATGAACACCCTCGTCACATCAGCCTTTCTCGCCGTCATCGGCATCGCAGCCGCGCCTGCCGCCGAGGCTGGAGAACTCTGGCGCGCCACCGGCCTCGAACAACCGGAATCGGCACTGTTCGACGCAGCCAACAATCGCCTTATCGTTTCCAATATCGTCGGCAATCCCGGCGACGCCGACGGCAACGGCTATCTCAGCGTGCTGTCCGTGGACGGCAGGACGGTCACCCGGCACTGGACCGACGGCATGGACGCGCCCAAGGGTATGGCGATAGCGGGCGGCAAGCTCTATGTCGCCGACATCACCAAGGTTCGCGTCGTCGACCTCGCCAGCGGCAAGCTCGTCGCCAGCATCACGGTGCCGAACGCTGTTTTCCTGAACGACATAACATCGGACCAATCAGGCAAGATCTATGTCACGGACATGCTGGCCGACACGATCTATCGCATCGACGGCGAACAACCAGAACTGTTCGCTAGGGATGCGATGCTGGCTTCGCCCAACGGCGTCTTCGCCGATGGCGACAGGCTGATCGTCGCCTCCTGGGGCAAGGACATCAAGTCCGACTTCAGCACGGCGGAGCCGGGTGGGCTGCTGTCGGTCGACATCGCCAGCAAGGTGGTTTCGCCCTTGCCGGGCGCGCAGAAATTCGCCGATCTCGATGGCGTCATCGCCATCGGCGACACCATCTACGCCACCGCCTACATGACCGGCACGCTCTACCGCTATCAAGCCGGCGGCGCGCCGGAAGCGTTGGCGCACTTCAAACCGGGCAGCGCCGACATCGGTACCGACGGCAAGTCGATCCTCTATGTGCCGTTGATGAACGAGGGCGAAGTGGCTGCGCTGAAGCTCGACTGAGAGCCATGATCGGTGCCTCAGGGGCCGATCTCCGAGACGTTCGCCAACAGCCGATGGACTGTCGTTCATCGGCGAGGATCGCCAACTCGAACTCTTATTGTGGCTAGTAAACGACGTCGCCCGGATCGGCCCGCCAAGCGCCAATAGCGGACATTGCCGAGCAGATATTTTGATGTCGCCTTTGGGCCGGTAGCAGTCCGTCAGCTTCTAGTGGAGAGGCATCGAAAGCGGACATCGGGTTGCGGGCGTACCCACGGCTCAATTGGGGCCGGCAGCAGACTGGCTGGTATTGTCGGGCAGCCGACGGTGGCGACGACGTAGGGAGGCCGGTGCGGGAGAGGGGAATCTGTGTTCTCAAACCAGCATCGACTGCTGGGCGGAGATACCCGCCGTCGCGCCTTGCGATATTGCCGTGGTGACCGAGGCCATGGCCGGGTTCGCAAGATCGCCGGCAGCATAGATGCCGGCTGTGCTGGTTTCGCGGCGCTCATCGACCTTGATGGCGATGCCGAAAGGCGTATTGACCGTGGCGAGGCCCACTAATTCATGCAGGCTTGCGGACGGCTTGTTGCGCGGATGCGCGAACAGGATGTCGACCGCGGCATTGCGGCCGCTCTCGAGATTAACGGTGGTGATATGGCCCCGGTGATGGGCGATTTCGGCGATCCGGCCATCAACGACAGGTATGTTGCGGCGCGCCAGATCGGCCCGAACATCGGGTGAAATGTCGTGACCATCGGCGAAGACCGTCAATGTTTCGGTCCAGTCGTGGTACAGCCTGACATAATTGTGCGACGGCGGGCCGGACCAGACGAGGCCCCAATGCTGGTCGGCGACTTCAAAGCCATCGCAATAGGGGCAGGGCACAATGGATGTGCCCCAGCTTTCGGCAAAGCCCGTAACATCCGGCATCTGGTCGGCGACGCCATAACTCAGGATCAGGCGGCGCGCCCCAAGGCGTTCGCCATCGCCAGTGAGGACGGAGAAATCGTCGATGGTGCCGGAGATGCTGTCGGCCCGGCCATTGACCAGCCTGATCGTGGGATAACGCGCCAGTTGCTTCCGCGCTTCGGCCAGGATGTCCAGCGGTGGCTTGTGATCGTGGCCGAGCAGACCATGCGAGTGGCCGGCGAAGCGGTTGCGCGGCAGGCCGGTATCGAGAACGGTGACCTTGCGACGGGCACGTCCGAGCTGCAGGGCGGCGGCGAGACCGGCAAAGCTGCCGCCGATGATGATGACGTCATCCATGGTGATGGGCTCCGTGTGTGGATGAGAGGTTGGCTTGGCCTGGCTTGCATATTTCTGAAACTGCGTGGTATCGTAATTCAACAATTAAGATACTGTCAAGGACTGTAATTGCCGTGACCGAAAATAGCCAGGGCCGCCGCGGCCGGCCCGCCAACGAGGCGCTTGGCCAAACGATACTCGACGCTGCGTCCGAACTCTTTGTCGAATTGGGTTTTCAAGGGACGACATTGGACAAGGTCGCCCAGCGGGCGAAGATATCCAAGCTCAGCATCTATCGGCACTTCGAGAACAAGGAGGCGCTGTTCAGCGCGGCCATCGCGTCCGGCTGCCATCAGTTGTTTGCACCACCTGCCCTTCTTGAAGGCGTCGACGGTTCGGCCGAAGATCAGCTCATGGCGGTGGGATCATCCCTGCTTCGCACGCTGTTGAACCCGGACGTCCGCAGTGTCGAAGCCATGATCATGGCCGACAAGACGAATCAGAAGTCGTTAAGCAAGCTCCATTACGAAGCCGGCCCCGCCCATGTCATCGCCCAAATCGAGGCCCTGTTGCGTCAGTTGCACGCGAAGGCGGTTCTGAACGTGACCGATCCTCTCCGGTCCGCCCGCCTGTTTGCCGCGCTTATCAAAGGATCCGATCTCCTGATTATCGCACGCTTCGATGAGGCGAGAGCAGAGGACGACAACGAAATCGAATCCTATTGCCGGTCGGCCGTCGCCATGTTCATCGCCGCGCACGGTGGCACGACCACCCGGGCGGATAGCCCAGGAGTACTTGCATGATATTTGGGGCTCGCATTGACATCAACACGACTATTATCGTTGGGCAGCGGGCTGACCGGCGGCGTAACCTGCTACCACCCCATTCGAGGCCTTAGTGCTGGCTTAGCAGACCGTCAGCTTTCGGGAAGCTGCAACGGTGGTCTAATGGCGGAAACGAGGGCGCAAAGCGGCCGTTCACGTCGCGCCGTGCGTGAGTCAACCCAGGGCCAAAACGTTTGCGTTCAACCGGCGGACACCTGTGTGGCCCGCCGACCGGCAAATCCCGATTTCTACTCTGCCTCCAGCTTCCCTTTCAGCTGCGCCCGCGCATCCTTGATCGAGGCGGCATAGGTCACCAGCGGGCGCTTGACGCCGTGGTTGATCAGCATACGCCGGATCTGCGGCGCGGCACCTGATATGATGAAGCGGACGCCGGCGCGTTTCGCCTTGTGGGCGGCGCCCTCGATGACGTTGGCCGCCGTCGAATCGAAGAACGGTACGGCCGAGCAATCGAGGATGAAGTTTTTGCGCTGGTCGGCGATGCGGTCGAGCACGGTGCCGACGGTCGACGCGGCGCCGAAGAAGAAAGCGCCGGAGATGCGGTAGACCACGGTGTCGGCGTCGGTCGCCTCGCTGGCATCGTAGGCGTTGGTGCTGTCGGCGACATCCTCCTGCACCAGCGGCTGATCGGCCTCGACCGCAATCGACTTGGCCATGCGGTCGATGAACAGGATCGACCCCAGCACGAAGCCGACGACGATGCCTTCGGTGAGATCGCGGAAGATGACGAGCAGGAAGGTCACCATCAGCACCAGCGCATCGCCGCGCGAGGCACGCAGCAAGGTGGCGAAGGCCTGTTTCTCGAACATGTTCCAGCACACGACGGCCAGCACGCCGGCAAGGGCGGCGAGCGGGATGTAGCTGGCGAGCGGCGCCGCCACCAGCATCAAAGCGAGCAGGATGGCGGCGTGGACGATGCCCGAAACCGGTCCGTGGGCGCCGGCCCGCACATTGGTCGCCGTGCGGGCGATGGTGCCGGTGGCACAGATGCCGCCGAACAGGGCGGACGCGATGTTGGCGAAGCCTTGCGCCACCAGTTCGCAGTTGGAGCGATGCCGCCGGCCGGTCATTCCGTCGGCGACCACTGCCGACAGCAGCGATTCGATGGCGCCCAGCAAGGCGAAGGCAATGGCATCCGGCAGCACGTCAATCATCCTGTCCAGGCTGACCGGTGGCAGAGCGGGCATTTGCAGGCTGCGCGGGATACCGCCAAAGCGGGTGCCGATCGTCTCCGCCGGCAGCGCAAGAAGCGCCACGACCAGCGATGCCAGCCCGATGGCGATGAGCATTGCGGGCCATGTCGGCCGCCAGCGTTTCAGGCCGGCGATGGTGACGATGGTCAACACCGCCACCAAGGTCGCCGCCGGGTTGATGGTGCCGGCCGCCTCGGCGACCGCGATCAGCTTCGGCACCAGCGGTCCCGGCTCCTTGCCGGCAAGCTTCAGCCCGAACAGTTCGACGATCTGTCCTGAAAAGATGATGACGGCGATGCCGGCGGTGAAGCCGACCGTCACCGGATAGGGAATGAATTTGATGTAGGTGCCGAGACGAAGATAGCCGATGGCGAGCAGGAAGACCCCTGCCATCATCGTTGCCAAAAGCAGCCCATCGATGCCGACACGGGCAACCGTCGCTGCCACCAGCACAATGAAGGCGCCGGCCGGACCGCCGATCTGGAAGCGGCTGCCGCCGAGCGCCGAAATGATGAAGCCGCCGACGATCGAGGTGTAGAGGCCGCGCTCGGGAGCGACGCCCGATGCGATCGCGATCGCCATCGACAAGGGCAGCGCGACGATGGCGACCGTCAGCCCGGCAATGGCGTCCGCCTTGAAGTCGGCGAACGTGTAGCCCTCGCGCCAGACCGTCACCAGCTTCGGTGTGAACAATTCGGAAAATGTCGGCTTTACCGACCTGTGGGCCGGTTCATGCACTGCCCGCTGCGTGTGATCCATGGACTGCCTTTCGCACCCTGAAAGGCGGCGGGATCGTCGGCAGGGCTGTCGGCGGTCGCCGTCGCGACTTTATGCCGGCTCAGCCTTGGGACCCCGCGGCACGGCAGGCTTGAGGCGCACGCCCCGGCCGCCGCGCTCGCTGGCCTGGTTCTCGCCGATCAGCTCCACCCCGGCCTCGTCGAGAGCCTGGATGACCTTCATCAGCGTGTCGACCACGCCCCTGACCACGCCATCGCTCGCCTCCATGCGCTGGATGGTCGGAAGCGAAACGCCGGCGCGCTCGGCGAGCGTCTTCTGATCGATGCCGGCCAGCGCCCTTGCGGCACGCATCTGCGCGGCAGTGATCATCGGCCGGAATCCCCGTCTGAGTCTGCAGAAATGAGGTATAATACCATTATTGTGATGTTTCAAGCATTAGTATGAACGTCTGGGACGTAAGGCGCGGCGCATTGACTGACCATTTTTTCAGATACTTTCCCGGGCTGATCAACCGGCTGATCTAGTCTCCAGTCTCGCCGTCCGGGTGCTGCCCACGCCATCGCTGCCACGCCCGGGCAGCGAGCCAGCAAAGCATCGCCCAGACGAAGCCCGCGCACCAGCCGGCAAGCACGTCCGATGGCCAGTGGACGCCAAGATAGATGCGGCTGATGCCAACCAGCAGCGTCGTCAGCACCGCCAGCGACAGCACATAGATCTTCGTCGTTCGACCGGGCAGGAAGCGTGCCGCCAGCGCGCCGAGCGTCAGATAGGTCACCGCCGACAGCATGGCGTGGCCGCTCGGAAAAGACAGCGTCGTTTCGTTGACGAGATGCGAGACGAGTTCGGGGCGCGGCCGGTCGATGCCGGCTTTCAGCAGGCTCGACAGCACCTGACCGCCGGCCACCGCCACGAAGATGAAAAGGGCGGTCGCCGGCCTGCGGATAAGCAGGAGATACACGATGACCGCCGTCACGATCAGCACCAGCACGCTGCCGCTGCCGAGGCTGGTGATGTCGCGCATCGCCCCTTGCAGCCACAGCGGGCCGACCGGGCTGTCGGGGCGGCCCGCCTGGCGGAAGGCGAGCAGGATTTCGGTATCGAAGGCGTGCGGCGTGGTGGCGCGCGCCATCTCCATCAGCTCCTCGAATCCCCACAGGCCGGCGGCGATGACCAGGCCGGCCAGCAGCACCGGGAATTCAACCCGGTTGAGCAAAGCGTTCGCGGCGTTCTTCATCGGCAATTCGCCCGTTACAGCCGGCCTTGCAGATAGGGTCCGAGCGTGATCAGCGCCACCGCTGCGATCGCCAGCATGATCCCGGTCGCCTGCAGCGCATTGACGCGCTCGCCGAAGAAGACCAGTGCCACGACGTTCACCGAGACCAGCTGGATGACGGCGGAAAGGCTGAACGACACCGACATGCCGAATTCGCGGATCAGCCGCAGCATGATCAGATTGCCCAGCGAATAGAGTGCCAGCGTCAGCGCGATCTTGCCAAGGCTCGGCGCCAGGCCCCATTGCTTGGCGGCTGTCGCCGCCAGCAGGAAAATGACCGTCGAAAAGCCGAGCTGCAGCAATCCTGAAAAACTCAACGCTCCGTCCCCTCTCGAAGCGGCTCCCGCCGCGTGTGTCGCGGACGTTGTTTCCCAAGCGCGCCGGGACGTCAAGCGACCTCGACCAAACGAAGCTCTTGGCAATGGCAAGCCGGAAGCTCAAAGTACTACCATCGCCCAATCTGTCGGTTCGAAGGGCGGTCAGGGGCTCATGATTCGCAGTTTTCAAAACCTGGTGCGGCGCTGGAGCGAGCTTTCCCTTGCCCTGCAATTCGTCATTGCCGGCGGCTTTGGCCTGCTGGCTGTCATGTTGGTGGTCGGCACCTGGGTGACGGCGCAGATCCGGGACGGCGTCATCCGCAATTCGGCCGCCACGACGGCCCTTTATGTCGACAGCGTGATTGCGCCGCTGCTTCCCGACTTGCGCAAGGAGCAGGAGCTCAGCGAGTCCGTCAAGCAGGCGCTGGACGAGACGCTTGGCCAGGGCGCGCTTGGCAAGCGCCTCGAATCGTTCGTGCTCTGGCGCCGCGACGGGACGGTTCTCTACGCCAAGGAGACGGCCCTGATCGGCCGCCGCTTCGGTCCGAGCGACAATCTGCGTTCCGCCTTCGAAGGCAACGTCGTCGCTGAATTCAATACATTCGATGATGATGAACGCGAGGAGAAGGCTACCCGCTTGCCCTTGCTGGAGATCTACAATCCCGTGCGCGAGCCCTGGTCGGGCGAGGTGGTGGCGGTCACCGAGTTCTATGAGATCGCCGACGATTTCCAGGCCACCCTGGCGTCCGCTCTGTGGTCGAGCTGGCTGATCGTGGCCGGCGCGACCCTGGCGGCATTCCTGCTCCTGTCGGGCATCGTCCTGCGCGGCAGCCGCACCATCGACGACCAGCGTGGGGCGCTGCGCCGCCAGGTGTCGGAGCTGCAGGATTTGGTGGCGCAAAACAGTGCCTTGCGACTGCGCGTGCAACGGGCCTCTCGCCGCGCCACCGCGCTCAACGAAAGATATCTGCGCCGCATCGGCGCCGACCTCCATGACGGCCCGGCCCAACTCGTGGCCCTGGCGGCGCTGCGCATGGACAGCCCGATATTTTCCAGCGATGGCCATTCGGGCGTAAGCCGTTCGACCGAGGTCGCGATGATCCGCAAGACACTGGAGGATGCGATGCGCGAAATACGCGGCATCTGCACCGGCCTTGTCCTTCCGCAGATCGAGACGGCTGCCGCAAACGACATTCTGCGGCTGGCCGTCAAGGAACACGAGCAGAGGACGGGAACGTCGGTGACGCTGACGCTGGCCGGACAGTTGCCGGAACCCGGCGCTTCCGAGAAGATCAGCATCTATCGTTTCGTTCAGGAAGGGCTGAACAACGCCTATCGCCACGGGCTAGGCAAGGATCAGGCGGTGAGCGCCGGGATGAAAGGTGGCAGGCTTTTTGTCGAAGTGTCGGACGGCGGGCCGGGTTTCGATCCGGCGGCACGGGTCGAGGGTCTCGGCCTCGCCGGCCTCAGGGAGCGGGTCGAAAGCATTGGCGGACAGTTCGAAACCTTGACCGGGCCGCAAGGTACGCGTTTGGTGATCCGTCTGTCGGTCGAGGAGCAAGCATGACTGGTACCATCCGCATCGCCATTGTCGACGATCATCCCCTCTTTCGCGAAGGTGTGACGCGCAGCCTGTCGGAGATCGGGGGCTTCGAGATGGTTGGCGAGGGCGCCACGGCGCAGGATGCCGAACGCCTCGCCACGACGGTGCGGCCCGACATCTTGCTGCTCGATATCTCCATGCCGGGCGGCGGGCTGACCGCGGTCGCAAGCATCCTCGCCAGCCATCCCGCCCAGAAGATCGTCATGCTGACCGTTTCGGAGGCCAATGCCGATGTGACAAAGGCGCTGAACGCAGGGGTGAATGGCTATGTCCTCAAAGGCGTCGGGTCGCGCGGGCTCGCCGACATCCTGCGCAATGTTGCAGCCGGCGAAAGCTATCTGTCGCCGACGCTGTCGGCCCGGCTGCTTTCGGATCTCCAGTCCCAGCAGCCGACCGACGGCATTGCGGAACGGCTGCGGCAGCTCACCGATCGGCAGACGGAAATCCTGCGGCTGGTGGCGGAGGGGCTGAGCAACAAGGAAGTCGCCTTGCGGCTTGAGCTGCAGGAGAAGACCGTCAAGCATCACATGACCGGGGTGCTGTCGAAGCTCAATGTGCGAAACCGCACCGAAGCGGCCTTGATGATGCGTGAGTTGCGCGACCGCGACAGGCCTTCTTAGAGCATTTCACCGTTTCACGGAAACGGCGAGCTGCTCTAATTCTTTGTTTTGACGCGATTCTAGACGGAAAACCGCTTCACACTTTTCCTAGAATTGCTCCAGGCCAGGTACGGAGAAATGCGCAGCGGTTTCCCGTCCCGGATTGCGCAAAAGCACGTCGCGCCTCGGGACTGCAGCCATTGCGGTGCCGAAAACCGGGACGCTGGCCAAAAACGAGGTCACCTCCGCCGGGGGGCGGCGGAGGTGACGTGCAAAGCTGACCGTTGCCTGTTGGCCAGCTTCACAAGGCCTTGAGACGATTGGCATCGGCCGGGGTAGCCTGGCGGTCGATGATCGTGCGACCGAGCGCGTCCTTCATGCTGAAACGACCGTTCTCGAGCTTTTCCGTTATGCCGTCGGGGTGCCGGACCGTGATCTTGTTGCCGGTCACGTCGACCTTGTCACCGGTCTTTGCATTGACATGGCTCCCGCTCTTACCCTGATTGGATCCTGATTTGCCGCTGTTGCCATTCCCATTGCCGTTGCCGCTATTGCCGCTGTTCCCGCTATTGCCTCCGCCGGAATTGCCGCCGTTGCCGCCCCCACTGTTGCC
>NZ_RZRV01000036.1:0-66530 GCF_004023085.1 Mesorhizobium sp. M7A.F.Ca.US.010.02.1.1
CCTCTGTCCTGCCGGACATCTCCCCCGCAAGGGGGGAGATTGGCAGCTCCGCTGACAGAGCCTCTTTTGCGGAGCTGAAGATTTGCGAAAGCGACCGCTGCATCCGATCTCCCCCCTTGCGGGGGAGATGTCCGGCAGGACAGAGGGGGGTGTGACGAAGCTCAACCTTGAGAAATCCTGTAAAGACGGGCGCACCCTATCATTTGCGGCAATTGATGCACAGGTGCCTCTCGCTATCTACTTTTCGCACAACGGTTGCGTTCTCCGTCGCGTTGCCATCCGCCGGCCAAAGGCGGACAATACAGCATCACGAACAAGGGAGAGAAATCATGATCGATTATGGTCATTTCATCGGCGGCAAGCATGTCGCCGGGACCAGCGGCCGCAAGCAGGATGTCATGCAGCCGATGGACGGCTCCGTGCGCGGCACGGTGGCGCTGGCCTCGCAGGCGGAACTGCGCGCGGCGGTCGAGAATGCCAAGGCAGCGCAGCCGAAATGGGCCGCGACCAACCCGCAGCGCCGCGTGCGCGTGCTGATGAAGTTTCTCGAACTGGTCGCCCGCGACTATGACGAACTGGCCGACATCCTGGCGCGTGAGCATGGCAAGACGATCGCCGACGCCAAGGGCGACATCCAGCGCGGCCTCGAAGTGGTCGAAGTCTGCATCGGCGCGCCGCATATGATGAAGGGCGAATTCACCGACGGCGCCGGCCCCGGCATCGACGTCTATTCGATGCGCCAGCCGCTCGGCGTCGTCGCCGGCATCACGCCGTTCAACTTCCCGGCAATGATCCCGCTGTGGAAGATCGCGCCGGCCATCGCCTGCGGCAACGCCTTCATCCTGAAGCCTTCGGAGCGCGATCCCGGCGTGCCGATGCGCATTGCCGAACTGTTCCTCGAAGCCGGCCTGCCGGCAGGCATCCTCAACGTCGTCAACGGCGACAAGGACGTGGTCGACGCCATCCTCGACGATCCCGACATCAAGGCCATCGGCTTTGTGGGCTCGACGCCGATCGCCCATTACATCTATTCGCGCGGCACGGCCGCCGGCAAGCGCGTGCAGTGCTTCGGCGGCGCCAAGAACCACATGATCATCATGCCCGATGCCGACATGGACCAGACCGTCGATGCGTTGATCGGCGCCGGCTACGGCTCGGCCGGCGAGCGGTGCATGGCGATCTCGGTCGCCGTCCCGGTCGGCAACGATACCGCCAACCGGCTGATGGAAAAACTGATCCCGCGCGTTGAAAGCCTGAAGGTCGGTCCTTCGACGGACTCTTCCGCCGATTTCGGCCCGCTGGTGACGGCGCAGGCATTGGAACGCGTTAAGGGCTATGTTGACACCGGCGTCAAGGAAGGCGCCAAGCTGGTCGTCGACGGCCGCGGCTTCTCGATGCAGGGTTATGAAGACGGCTACTATATGGGTGGCTGCCTGTTCGACAACGTGACCGCCGATATGCGCATCTACAAGGAAGAGATCTTTGGGCCGGTGCTCTCTGTTGTGCGCGCGCCGACCTATGAGAGCGCGATCAAGCTCGCCAACGATCACGAGATGGGCAATGGCGTCGCCATCTTCACCCGTGACGGCGATGCCGCGCGCGACTTTGCAAGCCGTGTCCAGGTCGGCATGGTCGGCATCAACGTGCCGATCCCGGTGCCGATCGCCTACTACACCTTCGGCGGCTGGAAGGCATCTTCCTTCGGCGATCTCAACCAGCACGGCCCGGACGCGTTCCGCTTCTACACCAAGACCAAGACGGTGACCTCGCGCTGGCCGTCCGGCATCAAGGACGGTGCCGAATTCGTCATCCCGACGATGAACTGAGCCGGACGACTTCTTGGTTGCGCGTCCTCGCCTTCGGCTGCGGTCGCGCGGGCGGGCATCAAGGACGGTGCTGAATTCGTCATCCCGACGATGAACTGACCGGACAACAAATTGGTTTGGATTCAAGACCTGGGCGCTCGCGCCCGGGCGTTTTTTTGCAATCCGGTGGCGACCCTATCCGCTTGAACGCTAATGTGATGGAACCAAGTAGGCATCTGCCGTCTTGGTTTGCAGTGCTGCCGCAAGGAGGTACGGCAGATCAAGCAACGGCGCTGGCGACAGCTTCGGGGACATCGTCTGGCGCAAGGAGGTGTCAGATGACCCGTCTTGTGGCAACGCTACTTTTCGCGGCGGTTTCCGCGTTTCCGGCCGCCCCGGCGATGGCAGAGCAATGCGCGGCCCGTGCGGATATGATCAAAGCGCTCGGGGAAAAATTCCACGAAAGCGAAGCGGCGCGGGGCCTGGTCAACCCGAGCCTGATTCTTGAGATATTCGTCTCCGACCAGGGCACCTGGACAATTCTTGCCACCGACACGCATGGTCAGAGCTGCGTCATCACGGCAGGCGAAGGCTGGGACGGTCCGTTGATGGCGGCGGCTGCCTTGCCCGGGACTTAACCCGAGCTTCGAGGAAGCGCCAACGACGAGAGCGCACCGGATATAAAAGGACGTTCAGCGCGTGGCGGCCGTCTCGGCGTGGCCGCGCAACAGCGCCATCAGGCGTTTGGCGTCCTTGGCCGCAGCCTCTTCGTCGCCCGCAAGGATCGAGCGGATCAGCGCTACATGGTGCTCGGCGGATTCGGCAAGACCGGTTTCGGCCTTGTAGCGGAACCAGAAGCGGCGGCTGTGGGTCTGCAAGGGGGCGGCCAAACGGGCGGCGAAGGGATTGTCGGCAGCCAGCGCCAGCGCTTCGTCGAGAGCCTTGTCGGCCTGGATGAAGGCAAGCACATTGCCCGAGATCACCGCTTTCTGCATGGCGAGCGCTGCTTCGTGAAACAAGTCGGCGGCTTCGCGGGTGACGAAGCGGGCGGCCGAGCGGGCGAGCACCACCTCGACGCCGCGACGTGCATCGAGGACGCGCAGCCAGTCGCCGGCATGGAGCGGGGCGATGGCGATCCCGGCGCGCGGCCTGATGTCAAGCAGCCCTTCCCAGGCCAACCGCTGGATCGCCTCGCGCACTGGTGTCCTGCCAAGCCCGAGCCTGTCGATCAGAGCGCCCTCGGTGACGAAGCTTGCCGGGGCCAGTTCGAGCGTGACGATCATGTGCTCGAGCACATGGTAGGCCCTGGTCGCGGCTGGCTCCGCCGAGGTGTTTGCTGCCATGGCTATCAAATGCGCTCTCCTGATATATCTTGAATATATCATAACGGAATCCGCATTGACAGCGGGTTTGTTAATAGATATACCACTGATATATCAGATGGAGAGATGATCATGTGGACCGGAGTTTTTCCTGCCGTCACGACCAAATTCACCGCGGATGATCGTCTCGATCATGCCGAGATGGAGCGCTGCTTCAGCCTGCAGATGGAGGCCGGCTGCGACGGCATCATCGTCTGCGGATCGCTCGGCGAGGGGCCGATGCTGTCGCCCGACGAGAAGATCGAGGTGCTGAAGACCGCACAGAAGGTCGCCGGCAAGAAGCCGGTGCTGCTGACCGTCAACGAGGCCGGCACACGCGAGGCGGCCAGCATCGCCAAGCGCGCGAGCCGGGAAGGCGCCAATGGCCTCATGGTCGTGCCGAGCCCGATCTACCACACCAATGCGGAAGAGACGGTTGCAGCGCTTCGTGCGGTCGCCGAGGCGGGCGACCTGCCGGTCATGATCTACTCGAACCGGCTCGCCTACCGTGTCGACGTCACCGTCGACCAGATGGAGGAGCTGGCGTCGGACAAGCGCTTTGTCGCGATCAAGGAATCCTCCGACGACATCCGTCGTTCGACCGAGATCATCAATCGCCTGGGCAACCGCTATGACCTGTTCACCGGCGTCGACAATCTCGCCTTCGAAGCGCTGTCGGTTGGCGCCATCGGCTGGGTGGCCGGACTGGTCACCGCGTTCCCCCGCGAGACGGTCGCCATCTACCAGCTGATGAAGCAGGGCCGCCGCGAGGAGGCGCTCGCCATCTACCGCTGGTTCCGGCCGCTGCTCGATCTCGATGTCTCGACTTACCTGGTCCAAAACATCAAGCTTGCCGAAGTGTTCGCGATCAACACAAATGACCGCGTTCGCATGCCGCGCCAGCCGCTGTCTGGAGAGCGCCGCAAGGCTGTCGAGAAGATCGTCAAGGATGCGCTCGCCGTGCGGCCGACACTGCCGCAGTTCTGAGCTGGTATGAAGCGAGC
The DNA here is from genome assembly GCF_004023085.1 of Mesorhizobium sp. M7A.F.Ca.US.010.02.1.1. Lineage (NCBI taxonomy): Bacteria > Pseudomonadati > Pseudomonadota > Alphaproteobacteria > Hyphomicrobiales > Phyllobacteriaceae > Mesorhizobium > Mesorhizobium sp. M7A.F.Ca.US.010.02.1.1. The sequence continues at coordinate 4,171 of NZ_RZRV01000036.1, forward strand.
GGGGCGGAGACTGGGACATGCATGCAGGGGTGACGTACAAAGATGAATAGCGATGTTCCAATCGACATCGCCATCATCGGTGGCGGCATCATCGGCATCTGTGCCGCTGCGTCTCTCGCCGAGGCCGGACGCAGGGCCACCGTCTTCGACCGCACCGGCATTTGCGAGGAGACGAGCTCCGGCAATGCCGCCGCCTTCGCCTTCTCCGACGTGCTGCCGCTGGCCCACAAGGGCATGATCCGGCAGCTGCCGAAATGGCTGGCCGATCCGCTTGGCCCGCTCAGCATTCCGCCCGCCCATCTGCCGAGGCTTCTGCCCTGGCTAATCCGCTTCTGGCGCGCCGGGGCGCCCGGGAAATACGAGGCGAGCCTTGCCGCTCAGGCGGGCATGATGAAGCTCGCCGAGGCGGAGTGGATGGGCTTGCTCGATCGCTCCGGTACGCGGTCGATGCTGCGCGAGGACGGTTCACTGGAGCTCTATGAAAGCGAAGCCGAATTTCAGGCCGGGCTGCCTGGCTGGGCGGCGCGTGAGCGTTTCGGCATCGGTTTCCGCCATGTCGAGGGCGAGGAACTGGCCGCCTTGCAGCCGGGGCTGTCGCCGCGCTTCATCAAAGGCACGTTCGTGCCGGGATGGAAGACGGTCGCCGACCCGAAACTGCTGGGCAAGGCGGTGTGGGCCTATGCGCAGGCCAAGGGCGCCCGCTTTGAGCTGGCCCGGATCAGCCAAGTCGCGGCGGATCAGGATGGTGCGACGCTGACGTTGGCAGACGGCACCACAAGGCAGGCGCGACAACTTGTCGTCGCCGCCGGCGCATGGTCGCATCTGCTGGCGCGGCAGCTCGGCGATCGCATTCCGCTGGAGACCGAGCGCGGCTACAACACCACGTTGCCGACGAGTGCCTTCGACGTGAAGCGGATGCTGATCTTCTCCGGCCATGGTTTCGTCGTCACGCCGCTCGAAACGGGCCTGCGTGTCGGTGGCGCCGTTGAACTCGGCGGCATCGAGCGGCCGCCCAATTATGCCAGGTCGAAAGCGCTGCTGCGGAAGGCACAGAAATTCTTGCCGGGGCTCGATCCCTCGGGTGGGCGCGAATGGATGGGGTTCCGCCCCTCGCTGCCGGATTCAGTGCCCGTCATCGGCGGCGCGCCGGGAAAGCGGTCGGTGGTCTATGCCTTCGGCCATGGCCATCTCGGCCTGACCCAGGCGGCGGCCACCGGACGGTTGATCAGGGATCTTGTCCTGGGGCAGACTCCACCGATCGATCTGGCCCCCTTCAGTCCGCAACGATTTTGATTTTTCGGGTTTTTGATTTTCGAGGAGCGTCATGGCCAAGAAATCCTTCTTCTGCATAGACGGCCACACCTGCGGCAATCCGGTGCGGCTGGTCGCTGGCGGCGGCCCGCTGCTGCAGGGCGCGACTATGATGGAGCGGCGTGCGCATTTTCTGGCCGAGTATGACTGGATCCGCACCGGACTGATGTTCGAGCCGCGCGGCCACGACGTGATGTCCGGCTCGATCCTCTATCCGCCGACGCGCGAGGATTGCGATATCGCCATCCTGTTCATCGAAACCTCCGGCTGCCTGCCGATGTGTGGTCATGGCACCATTGGTACGGTGACGATGGCCATCGAACACGGACTGATCAAGCCGAAGACGCCGGGCGTGCTTCGGCTCGACACGCCGGCCGGCCTGGTCATCGCCGAATACAAACAGGTCGGCGACTATGTCGAGGAGGTGCGCATCACCAATGTGCCGTCCTTCCTCCATGCCGAAGGGCTGACGGTCGAATGCCCTGGGCTCGGCGAAATCACCGTCGATGTCGCCTATGGCGGCAACTTCTACGCCATCGTCGAGCCGCAGGAGAACTATCGCGACATGGCCGATTATTCGGCGGGCGACTTCATCGCCTGGAGCCCGGTGGTGCGGCAGCGGCTCAACGACAAATATTCTTTCGTGCATCCCGAGAACCCAGGCATCAACCGGCTGTCGCACATGCTGTGGACCGGCGCGCCGACGGTGGATGGGGCGGATGCCCGCAATGCCGTCTTCTACGGCGACAAGGCGATCGACCGCTCGCCCTGCGGAACCGGCACCTCGGCGCGCATGGCGCAGCTTCATGCCAAGGGCAAACTCAAGGCCGGCGACAGCTTCGTCCATGAATCGATCATCGGTTCGCTGTTCAAGGGCAAGGTCGAAAAGGATGTCAGCGTGGCCGGCAAGCCGGCCATCATTCCCTCGATCGGCGGCTGGGCGCGGATGACCGGACTGAACACCATCTTCATCGACGACCGCGACCCTTTCGCGCACGGATTTGTTGTCAAGTGATGGGACTCCTGACCTTGCGGAAAGCAACGGCCTGAAAAATGGATCGTGCCAAACACGCAAGGATTCCTTTCATCACCTAATTTTGACGGCGATTTCTTCGAAACGGAGCGCATGATGCGGTCGAATCGTCAAAGACATTGCGTTATGCCAATGGTAGGGTCCGCGATAGTCCAGGGGCTGGATGATGGAAAACGGGCAATCGGACAGCGTGCTTCGAAAACACGCATGACGATTGAAAAATGACGTTGCAATCCGGGCTCGAAACTTTACGACTAGGGGAAATACGAAAAGGAATGCGTCTGCATGGGCGACATTCCAGGGGAGCCATGTACACATGCAGTATTTTGTCCAGCAGCTTATCAACGGGCTGACGCTGGGATCGATCTATGGGCTGATCGCGATCGGCTACACGATGGTCTACGGCATCATCGGCATGATCAATTTCGCCCATGGCGACATCTTCATGGTGGGTGCCTTCACGGCACTGATCGTCTTCCTCGCCCTTGGCGCGCTGTTCTATTCGGTGCCGGTTGTGCTGGCGCTGCTGATCATGATGATCGTGGCGATGCTGCTCACCAGCCTCTATAACTGGACGATCGAAAAGGTCGCCTACCGGCCGTTGCGCGGTTCGTTCCGACTGGCCCCGCTGATCACTGCCATCGGCATGTCGATCGCGCTGTCGAACTTCGTCCAGGTGACGCAGGGTCCACGCAACAAGCCGATCCCGCCGATGGTCAGCCAGGTTTACAACATCAACGGCATCAGCGTGTCGCTGAAGCAGATCATCATCGTCGTCGTCACGGCGCTGCTGCTGGCGCTGTTCTGGTATCTGGTCAACAAGACCTCGCTCGGGCGAGCGCAACGGGCCTGTGAGCAGGACCGCAAGATGGCGGCGCTGCTCGGCATCGATGTCGACCGTACCATCTCGATCACCTTCATCATGGGTGCGGCCCTTGCCGCGGTCGCCGGCACTTTGTTCCTGATGTATTACGGCGTCATTGCCTTCTCGGATGGCTTCACGCCGGGCGTGAAGGCCTTCACGGCGGCGGTGCTGGGCGGCATTGGTTCGCTGCCTGGGGCGGTGGTCGGCGGGCTGATGATCGGCTTCATCGAGAGCATGTGGTCGGCCTATTTCTCGATCGACTACAAGGACGTCGCGGCGTTCTCGATCCTGGCCATCGTGCTGATCTTCCTGCCTTCCGGCATATTGGGCCGGCCAGAAGTCGAAAAGGTCTGAGACTATGGCCGTCACCGTATCTCCGGAGCGCGACACCGTCGCCACCCCCATGCAGCGCGCGTTGCGCGAGGCACTTTATGCCGCTGCCATATCGTTCGGCCTGTTCGTGCTGTTCATCGGCCTGAAGACCGGCCAGAACATTTCCAATGAACTGGTCCTGACGACACGCTGGGGCCTGCTTGCCGCCGTGGTGATCGCCACGGCTGTCGGGCGCTTCCTCTATGTCGCTTATGGCCAGCCCTTCCTCGCCAACCAGAAGATCACCGACGTCGCCACCGGCCTGCTGCCGGCCAGCGTGGCGTCACGCTTCTTCCAGTTGCCGGCCTTCATCGTGGCCTTGGTCGCGGCGGTGGTGTTGTTTGCGGTCAACAGCTCTCTCGTCGGATGGGTGGGAGCCGAGCCGGCGGGCTATCTGCAGTTCCTGCGCGCCCTGGCAGTCATCTATGTGCTGGCCTGCGTGATCTATTATTTCCGGGGCTTCATCCATGCTAACTTCACCAAACTCGGCATTGCCGCGCTGATCCTCTATCCGATCCTGGTAGTGGCGATCCTGTCGCTGATGTCCTGGTCGTTCGTCGGCGGTCTGCAAGGTTCGCTGAAATGGGTCGACAATTTCGGCATCCAGATCCTGATCTATGTGATGCTGGCCTGGGGCCTGAACATTGTCGTCGGCCTCGCCGGCCTGCTCGACCTCGGTTATGTCGCTTTCTACGCGGTCGGCGCCTATGCCTATGCGCTGCTCGGCACGCAATACGGCCTGTCGTTCTGGATCCTTTTGCCGGCCGCCGGCGCCATGGCCGCCTTCTGGGGCGTGCTGCTCGGTTTTCCGGTGCTGCGCCTGCGTGGCGACTATCTGGCGATCGTCACCTTGGCTTTCGGTGAGATCATCCGCCTGGTCCTGATCAACTGGCGTGAGGTCACCAACGGTTCGGCCGGTATTTCCGGCATTCCGAAGGTCACCTTCTTCGGCCTGATGACCTTCAACGTGTCGGACCCCAATTACATCGCCAAGGTGCTGCATCTCGCGACATCGAGCGCCTACTACAAGATCTTCCTCTATTACCTGATCCTGGCGCTGGCGCTGCTGACAGCCTTCGTTACCATCCGGCTGCGGCGCATGCCGGTCGGCCGTGCCTGGGAAGCGTTGCGGGAGGACGAGATCGCCTGCCGTTCGCTCGGCATCAACACCACCACTACGAAGCTTACAGCCTTTGCCACGGGTGCGATGTTCGGCGGCTTCGCCGGCGCGTTCTTCGCCGCACGGCAGGGCTTCGTCAGCCCGGAATCCTTCGTCTTCCTGGAATCGGCCATCATCCTGGCCATCGTCGTTCTCGGTGGCATGGGCTCGCTGGTCGGCATCGCGGTCGCCGCAATGGTGATGATCGGCGGTACCGAGGCGTTGCGCGAACTCGACTTCCTCAAGCAGGTCTTCGGACCGGACTTCACACCGGAACTCTACCGCATGCTTCTGTTCGGCATGGCCATGGTCATCGTCATGCTGTGGAAGCCGCGCGGCTTCGTCGGCAGTCGTGAACCAACCGCCTTCCTCAAGGAGCGAAAGGCTGTCTCAAGCTCCTTCACCAAGGAAGGACACGGCTGATGAATGCGAACCCTGTTCAGAAGGCCAATTCCGGCGTGAACGACGCTATCCTGCAGGTCGATCATCTGTCGATGAAGTTCGGCGGCCTGGTGGCCATCGGCGATCTGTCTTTCGCCGCCAAGCGCGGCGAGATCACCGCGCTGATCGGCCCCAACGGCGCCGGCAAGACCACGGTGTTCAACTGCATCACCGGCTTTTACAAGCCCTCGGAAGGCATGATCACGCTCAACCGGAACGATGGTTCGACCTTCCTGCTCGAGCGGCTGCCCAACCATGAGATCCCGGCGCGCGCCAAGGTGGCGCGCACCTTCCAGAACATCCGCCTGTTCTCCGGCATGACCCTGCTGGAGAACCTGCTGGTCGCCCAGCACAACAAACTGATGAAGGCATCGGGCTACACGGTGCTTGGCCTGTTCGGCTTCAGCGGCTATCGCAAGGCCTCGGCCGAATCGGTGGAGCTCGCCAAGCATTGGCTGGAAAAGGCCGATCTTGTCGACCGTGCCGACGACCCGGCCGGCGACCTGCCCTATGGCGCGCAGCGCCGTCTCGAGATCGCTCGCGCCATGTGCACGGGACCCGAGCTTCTGTGCCTCGATGAACCGGCGGCCGGCCTCAATCCGAAGGAATCGGCGGCGCTCAACGAGCTGCTGATCGACATCAAGAACACATCCGGCACCTCGATCCTGTTGATCGAGCACGACATGTCGGTGGTCATGCAAATCTCCGACCATGTCGTGGTGCTGGAGTATGGCCGCAAGATTTCCGACGGCAGTCCGCAGTCGGTACGCACAGATCCCCGCGTCATCGCCGCCTATCTCGGCGTCGACGACGAGGAAGTCGAAGCCGTCCTCACCGAAGTCGGCGACGAAGATGTCATCGAACAGCTCGATACAGGGCCGGATGCCGCGCATGGTCCGGGAACATCGTCGTCCTATCTCGCCGGGCCGGTGACCGACACGGTCGGCCATAGTTCGGGCGAGCGGGTTACGGTGGCCAAGGGAGCGTCAAAGGCCGGTCAGGTCGACGCCCGGTCGCTCGCCGCGGCAAACAAGGCAGCCTCGCTGGCAGCCGTGCCGGCGACGAAGGCAAAGCCTGCACCGAAAGCGGCGTCAAAGGCGGCAACCGGCACGGCGGCGAAGTCGACCGCATCGGCCAAGCCTACAGCCAAGGCCCCGGCGAAGGCTGGAGAGATCTCCAACCGGCTGGCTGCGCCTCGCGGCGGCAAGGCCGACAATTTGACCCGCATCAAGGGCATCGGTACGGTCAACGAGAAGAAGCTCAACGATCACGGCATCTTCCACTTCGACCAGATCGGCGCCTGGAAAAAAGCCGACGTCGAGGCCGCCGAAGCCTATCTCGCCTTTGACGGACGTATCGCGCGCGAGGAATGGGTCAAACAGGCCAGGCTGCTCGGCCAGGGCAAGGACACGGAATTCTCGCGCCGCGTCGACGCGGGCAAGGTGGCGACAAGCCATGCTTCCGCAAAGACTGCAAAGGCAGCCTCCGGAAAGACCGCGAGCAAGACCGCGGCGGGCAAGCGTGGAGGGGGCAAGTGATGGCCGCGACAACGCTGCTCGATATCAAGGGCGTGCAGACTTACTACGGCAACATCCGAGCCTTGAACGGCGTCGATGTCACTGTGAAGGAAGGTGAGATCGTGGCGCTGATCGGTGCCAATGGCGCCGGCAAGTCGACGCTGATGATGACCATTTTCGGCGCGCCGCGGGCTCGCGCCGGCACCATCACCTTTGCCGGCACCGACATAACCCAGATGCCGACGCACGAGATCGCGCGCATGCGCATTGCCCAGTCGCCCGAGGGCCGGCGGATCTTTCCGCGCATGACGGTGATGGAAAACCTGCAGATGGGCGCCAGCCTCGACAACCTCAAGCACTATGACGAGGACGTCGAGAAGGTGTTCACGCTGTTCCCGCGTTTGAAAGAGCGCATCACCCAGCGCGGCGGCACGCTGTCGGGCGGTGAGCAGCAGATGCTGTCGATCGGACGCGCGCTGATGGCACGACCGAAGCTGCTTTTGCTTGACGAGCCGTCGCTGGGCCTCGCGCCGCTGATCGTCAAGCAGATCTTCGACGCCATCCGCGAACTGAACCGCACCCAGGGGCTGACCGTATTCCTGGTCGAGCAGAACGCCTTCGGCGCGCTCAAGCTCGCCACGCGCGGCTACGTCATGGTCAACGGCAATGTGACGATGAGCGGCACCGGCAAGGAGCTGCTCGCCAATCCGGAAGTGCGCGCCGCCTATCTCGAAGGCGGACACCACTGAGTTCGGAGCGGAATGCGTGCATTCGCCATTCCGCTCCAGATTGTTTGTTTGTCGCATGATCTTGTCCGGAAAGTCCGCAACTTTTCGGGATCATGCTAAGGAGACTTCACCATGCAGGGCATTCTTTACGAGGAACCCTCGATCTGGCAGTTCTTCTTCGTCACCTGTCTGCTCGGCGGCTGGGCGGCGTGGATGACCGGCAAGGCCAGTGCCCAGACATGGCGCAGCTTCATCCAGCTGTTCGCCTATATGCTGGGCCTCGGCATCGCCATCCGCTTCATCCATCACGCGCTGTTCGGCGGCACCATGTTCTCGCTGCACTATTATGTCGTCGACACCATCGTGCTGATGATCCTCGGCTTCGTCGGCTATCAATACACGCGCACCAACCAGATGGTGACACAGTATAATTGGCTCTACGAAAGAGCTTCACTCTTGAGCTGGAAACCGAAAGGTTGACGTTCATCATTAACGCCGTCTCGAAATTGAATCGGCGTGACAAGTGCCTGAAAATCGGCAAACTATGCTTTCTGCGATAAGGGTGGGCATCGCATGAAAGCTTCATCCACGCCCACTCCGTAAATGGGAGCGTTTAAATGAAAAAGTCACTTTTGTCCGCCGTCGCCCTGACCGCGCTGGTCGCGTTCGGCGGCAACGCGTGGGCTGACGTCATGTTCGGCGTCGCCGGTCCGATCACCGGTCCGAACGCCGCCTTCGGCGCACAGCTTCAGAAGGGTGCGGAAGCGGCCGTCGCCGACATCAATGCCAAGGGCGGCATCAACGGCGAGCAGATCAAGCTCGAAGTCGGCGACGACGTCTCCGATCCGAAGCAGGGCATCTCGGTTGCGAACAAGTTCGTCGGCGACGGCGTCAAGTTCGTGGTCGGCCACTTCAACTCGGGCGTTTCGATTCCGGCTTCGGAAGTCTATGCGGAAAACGGCATTGTCGAAGTGACGCCGGCCGCGACCAACCCGCAGTTCACCGAGCGCGGCCTGTGGAATGTGTTCCGCACCTGCGGACGCGATGACCAGCAGGGTAGCATTGCCGGTGCTTATCTCGCCGCGAACTTCAAGGACGCCAAGATCGCCGTCATCCACGACAAGACCACCTATGGCCAGGGTCTTGCCGACGAAACCAAGAAGGCAATGAATGCCAAGGGCCTGACGGAAGTCATGTATGAAGGCATCAATGTCGGCGACAAGGACTTCTCCGCGCTGATCGCCAAGATGAAGGAAGCCGGCGTTTCGATCATCTACTGGGGCGGCCTGCACACCGAAGCAGGCCTGATCATCCGCCAGGCGGCCGACCAGGGCCTCAAGGCGACACTGATTTCCGGCGACGGCATCGTGTCGAACGAACTGGCTTCGATCGCGGGCGACGCTGTTGCGGGCACGCTCAACACGTTCGGTCCGGATCCGCGCCTGATCCCCGCCAACAAGGAACTCGTCGAGAAGTTCCGCGCGCAGGGTTTCGAACCGGAAGCCTATACGCTCTACTCCTACGCCGCAGTACAGGCTATCGCCGAGGCAGCGACCGCTGCCAAGTCGAACGACCCGCAGGCAGTTGCCAAGGCGCTGCATGAAAACGGCCCGTTCAAGACCGTGCTCGGCGATCTGTCCTATGACGCCAAGGGCGACCCGACGCTGCCCGGCTACGTGATGTACGAGTGGAAGAAGGGCGACGACGGCAAGTACACCTACATCCAGAAGATGTAAGACTCGTCAGTCTCCAGACCGTTTACGGATGCCCGGCGCCTCGCGCCGGGCATTTTCTTTTGCCATTCAGGGGGCGACCGATGGAGCCGGGGTCCCTTAGCCGGGAATGATCGTGCGTCACGGCAGAGCCGGCGCTTTTTCTGGCTGTTTGGATGAATGCGATGGCCTCTGGCGCAATGATTCCATTTCAATCGGTTTAAATGCGCGTCAAATTTGTTTGCACTGCAGCATTTTCACGCTAATCATTGCGCCGATTTCTCTTCCTTCCGTTGCTGGAGCCCAGTCCTTGGCCATCACGAAGATCCTCGTCGCCAACCGGTCCGAAATCGCCATTCGCGTCTTTCGCGCGGCCAACGAACTCGGCCTCAAAACCGTGGCGATCTGGGCCGAAGAAGACAAATACTCCCTGCATCGCTTCAAGGCCGACGAGAGCTACCAGGTCGGGCGCGGACCGCATCTGACCCGGGACATGGGGCCGATCGAAAGCTATCTGTCGATCGAGGAGGTGATCCGCGTCGCCAGGCTGTCGGGTGCCGATGCTATCCATCCCGGCTACGGCCTGTTGTCGGAAAGTCCCGAATTCGCCGACGCCTGTGCCGAAGCCGGCATTACCTTCATCGGGCCGAAGCCGGACACAATGCGGCGGCTCGGCAACAAGGTCGCGGCGCGCAATCTCGCCATCGAGGTCGGGGTGCCGGTGATCCCCGCCACCGATCCGTTGCCGGATGACATGGAGGCGGTCAAGAAACTGGCCAAGGGAATCGGCTATCCCGTGATGCTGAAGGCATCATGGGGTGGCGGCGGCCGCGGCATGCGCGCCATCCGCGCCGAAGCCGACCTTGCCCGTGAAGTCACCGAAGGCAAGCGTGAAGCGAAAGCCGCCTTCGGCAAGGACGAGGTCTATCTCGAAAAGCTGATCGAACGCGCGCGCCATGTCGAGGTGCAGGTGCTGGGCGACACCCATGGCAATGCGGTGCACCTGTTCGAGCGCGACTGTTCGATCCAGCGCCGCAACCAGAAGGTCGTCGAGCGGGCGCCGGCGCCCTATCTCGAAATGTCGCAGCGCGAGGAGCTTTGCGGCCATGCGCTGAAGATCGCCCGCGAGACCAGTTATATCGGCGCCGGCACGGTCGAGTTCCTGCAGGATGCCGACACCGGCAAATTCTATTTCATCGAGGTCAACCCGCGCATCCAGGTCGAGCACACCGTCACCGAGCAGGTGACCGGCATCGATATCGTCAAGGCGCAGATCCATATCCTCGACGGCTTTGCCATCGGCACACCGGAATCAGGCGTGCCGGCGCAGAAGGACATAAGGCTGAACGGCCACGCGCTGCAGTGCCGCATCACCACGGAAGACCCCGAGCACAATTTCATCCCCGATTACGGACGCATTACCGCCTATCGCGGCGCAACAGGCTTCGGCATCCGCCTCGATGGCGGCACCGCCTATTCGGGCGCTGTCATCACCCGCTTCTACGATCCGCTGCTGGAGAAGGTGACGGCGTGGGCGCCGACGCCGGCCGAGACGATCGCCCGCATGAACCGGGCGCTGCGCGAGTTCCGCATCCGCGGCGTCGCCACCAATCTGACCTTCCTCGAAGCGATCATCAACCACCCGAGCTTCGCCGACAATTCCTACACGACCAAGTTCATCGACACGACGCCGGAACTGTTCCAGCAGGTCAAGCGCCAGGACCGCGCCACCAAGCTCATCAACTATCTCGCCGACGTCAGCGTCAACGGCCATCCCGAGACGCGCGGCCGGCCGCAGCCGAAGGCCGATGCGGCCGCACCCGTGGTGCCTTACCTCAACGGCAATGTGCCCGGCGGCAGCAAGCAGAAGCTGGATGTGCTCGGGCCGGAGAAGTTCGCCGCCTGGATGCGCGATCAGAGGCAAGTGCTGGTCACGGACACGACGATGCGCGATGGCCACCAGTCGTTGCTCGCCACGCGTGTGCGAACGCATGACATTGCCGGCATCGCCGGTACCTATGCGCGTGCCTTGCCGCAGCTTCTATCGCTGGAATGCTGGGGCGGCGCCACCTTCGATGTCGCCATGCGCTTCCTCACCGAGGATCCGTGGGAGCGGCTGTCGCTGGTGCGCGAGGCGGCGCCCAATCTGCTGTTGCAGATGCTACTGCGCGGCGCCAATGGCGTCGGCTACACCAACTATCCCGACAATGTCGTGCAGCATTTCGTCAAGCAGGCAGCAAGCGGTGGCATCGACCTGTTCCGGGTCTTCGATTGCCTGAACTGGGTCGACAATATGCGCGTCGCCATGGATGCGGTCGGCGCCGAGGGTAAGCTGATCGAAGCGGCGATCTGCTACACCGGCGACATCCTCGATCCGGCGCGGGCGAAATACGACCTCAAATACTATGTCGGCCTGGCCAAGGAATTGCAGGCGGCCGGCGCCCACATCATTGCCGTCAAGGACATGGCCGGACTGCTGAAGCCGGCGGCGGCACGCGTGCTGTTCAAGGCGCTGCGCGAGGCGACCGACCTGCCGATCCATTTCCACACCCACGACACGTCGGGCCTGTCGGCGGCGACGGTGCTGGCGGCGGTGGAAAGCGGCGTCGACGCCATAGACGCGGCGATGGATGCTTTCTCCGGCAACACCTCGCAGCCATGCCTTGGCTCGCTCGTCGAGGCGCTGAAGGGCACAGAACGCGACCCCGGTCTCGACCCGCAATGGATCAGGAAAATCTCGTTCTACTGGGAAGCGGTGCGCAACCAGTACGCCGCCTTTGAAAGCGACCTCAAGGGGCCAGCTTCGGAAGTCTATCTGCACGAGATGCCGGGCGGGCAGTTCACCAATTTGAAGGAACAGGCGCGCTCGCTCGGACTGGAGACGCGCTGGCACGAGGTGGCGCAGACCTATCACGACGTCAATCTGATGTTCGGCGACATCGTCAAGGTGACGCCGTCCTCCAAGGTCGTCGGCGACATGGCATTGATGATGGTCAGCCAGGATCTCACCGTTGCCGATGTCGAAAACCCGGACAAGGATATCGCATTCCCGGATTCGGTCGTCTCGATGCTGCGCGGCGATCTCGGCCAGTCGCCAGGCGGGTGGCCGGCGGCGCTGCAGAAGAAGGCGCTGAAGGGCGACAAGCCAATCACGGTGCGGCCCGGCTCGCTGCTCAAGCCAGCCGACCTCAAGGTCAACCGCAAGGAGATCGAGGAGAAGCTCGAGCGCAAGCTGTCGGAGTTCGAATTCGCCTCTTGGCTGATGTATCCGAAGGTGTTTACGGATTTCGCCGGCGCGCAGGAGACCTATGGGCCGGTCAGCGTCCTGCCGACGCCGACCTATTTCTACGGCATGAAGCCGGAAGACGAGATCTTCGTCGACATCGAGAAGGGCAAGACGCTGGTGGTGCGCTGCCTGGCCATCGGCGATGTCGACGAGAAGGGCATGGTCACCGTGTTCTTTGAGCTCAACGGCCAGCCGCGTCGTGTCAAGGTGCCCGACCGGGCGCATGGCGCGTCCGCCGCCAAGGCCCGCCGCAAGGCCGAACCCGGCAACGAGGCGCATGTCGGCGCACCGATGCCGGGCGTCGTTTCGGCGCTTTCGGTGGCTGCCGGCCAAGCTGTGAAGGCCGGTGACGTGCTGCTTTCCATCGAAGCGATGAAGATGGAGACGGCGCTGCACGCCGAGCGCGACGGGACGGTCGCCGAGGTGCTGGTCAAGGCGGGCGACCAGATCGATGCCAAGGATCTGCTGATCGCTTTCAATTAGAGTTCGCAAAACGGACTGGTTGTCGGCTTCTGGCGGCAGCCCGCGTGGCTTGGTCGATAACGGCTTGACCCGCCGCCGCCGGTCGGGCATCGAACCGGCTCAAATTTTGCCGCAGTCGTCCGCGAGTCGCGGAGCCGATGCTTTTGGAGAAAAATATGGCCGACGATATCACCGATACCAGCCAGACTGTTGCCGCCGGCCAGCTGCGTGCCTTCATCGAGCGCATAGAGCGGCTCGAGGAAGAGAAGAAAACCATTTCCGACGATATCAAGGAAGTGTTCGCCGAGGCCAAGGGCACTGGGTTCGACACCAAGGCGATGCGCACGATCATCCGGCTGCGCAAGAAGGACCAGGCCGAGCGGCAGGAAGAGGAAACCATCCTCGATCTGTACAAGGCCGCGCTCGGCATGGTGTAAGATCAGCCGGCCCCGGCACGACACGGTTGCCGGAGATACGGTTTAAGCCATGAGCGAATTCGACTTCGGCGCCCGCCGCGCCTCTGAATTCCGCCAGCGCGGCTTCTGGACGCTGTTCGCTGAGCGGCATCCGGAAGAAAGGGCTCTGATGGCGCGGCGCGGACCCTGGTTCTGGCAGCGCGGGCTGCCCGACTTCGCCTTGGTCGTTTCCATGTATGTCGCGCCGGCGCAGAGCCAGGTCGGCGTCTTCTTCGGTCGCAACGAGAAGTTCGGCGCCACGCAAGCCTGGTCGCGGCTGAAGCCGTTTCAGCGTGAAATCGAAGACAGGCTGAAGCTCAGGCCGGAACAGAGTTGCGAGGGCCTCGGCATCAATTCGATGTGGCGGGTGAACTGCTATGCCGAGGACAACTGGCCAGCCATGGCCGACTGGCTGGTGACCGAATGTTCGCGCTTCGAGCGTGCGGTAACCGAAGTCCTGGGGCAGGGATAGACATCCGGTGTTGCCAGAAGGTATCGGCGCCTTTTTCCGTTCACGCTGGCAAGGCCAGGTGCCGCTCGACCGGCTGTTCTGGCGCGACCTTGTCCTCGTCGGCACCGCGGTCAGCATCGCCGCATCGGTGCTGGCGCTCGTCTTGCTCGGATTGAAGTTGCCGCTCGGGCTTGTGCTGGCAGTGCATTTCGCGTCGGTGCCCTACAGCCTGTTCCTGACCTTGGCGGTGTGGCGGACCACCGAAAAGATACCCGGTGCCAAGGCCTGGATGATGACGCTGGGCGCTACGCTGTGGCTGGTGGCGATGATCGTGGTCTGATCGTCTGCCCAGAGGGGGGCAACGGATACTTAAACGAAAAGGCGACAGATGCCGCCCTTTCATAGTGTCGAACCCGGATGGCTCAGGCCGAGGGCTCGAATTTCAGCGCCACGCCGTTGATGCAATAGCGCAGGCCGGTCGGCGGCGGGCCGTCCTCGAAGACATGGCCGAGATGGCTGCCGCAGCGGGCGCAATGGCATTCGGTGCGAACCATGCCGTAGCTGCGGTCGACGGTGTTTTCGACCGAGCCCGGCACCGGGTCGTTGAAGCTCGGCCAGCCGGTGCCGCTCTCGAACTTCAGCTTGGATTCGAACAAAGGCTGGTCGCAGCCGGCGCAAGAAAAGGTGCCGGCGCGCTTCTCGTAGAGCAAAGCGCAGCTTCCCGGCCGCTCGGTGCCGTGACCGCGCATGACGGCATACTGCTCGGGCGTCAGCCGGGCGCGCCATTCGGCGTCGGTGCGAGTTACAGGGTAGGTGTGGGTGTCCATGTGATCTCCTCAGCCTTGCCGGCTCGCTCCTACAGCGCCGCGCGTCCATCGGACGCGCAAGGGACGCTATAGCACTTTGGTTTTGCGCATGATCCTTTCCGAACCGGAGGTTCGGGGTCATGCGCGGATTGCAACCTCATATTCGCACCAAGATAGGCATTTGTTACGGCATTTTCCCGCATTTTCGATTGGGTTCTCATGCGATCGCCGCCAGATAGCGATTGACCGAGCCAGCCAACGCCGCTTTTGCGCCCCCGATGATGTTCTGGTTCCACCACGCGCCGTAGATATGGTCGAACGCGAATGGCTCCAGCGCCGCCGCGATGCGGCGCACGGCCGCTGCATTGAGCGGAATGTAGTTCGGATAGCTGTACATGAAGCTGACATGGCGGCGCGTCGGCGTCACCTGCAGGATATCGCCGGCCAGCAAGACGTCGCCGCCATCGCGTTTCCAGTGCAGCACCTGACCGCCGGCAAAGTGGCCACCGCAGCGGATGAGCGTCAGCGAAGGGTTTATGGCCAGCGTCTCGCCTTCCCAGCTGACGATCGCCTTGTGCGGTTGCATGATCCATTGGCGGTCATCGGCATGGAGATAAATCGGCACACCGCCAAACGCCTCGCTCCAACAGACCATCACCGAATAATAATGGCAGTGCGAGATGGCGATCGCCTCCAGGCCGCCGCGGCGGTTGATCTCGGCCACCGCCTCGTCGCTGACCATCGAAACGCAGTCCCACAGCACGTTGCCGTGTGGCGTCTGTGCCAGCAGCGCCCGCTGGCCGATGGCGAAGCGCGGCTCGATGCCGAAGGCGAGAACGCCGGCATCATCCTTCATCACAAGCCGATGCCCTTCAGCAAGTTCCTCCGGCGTGATCCACGCCTGCCCTTCCCAGCGCACATATTGGCGCTCGTCCTCGCAGATCGGGCAATGTCTTGGCGGCGTCTCTGTCGCCGCGAACTGGACGCCGCATTGCAGGCAGAGGAAGCAGATCATCGGATCTCCTGTCGGTCTTTCAGTGCTTTCTTGAAAGCTGCCTGGTCGCGCCTTCAAGCCCGGCCAAAGTCAGCGGGAACATGCGGCCGCCGAAGATGTCGCGGATCATCGCAATCGAATGGGTGTAGCCCCAGTTCTTGGGGTCTTCGGGGTTCAGCCATACCGCGTTCGGCCATTGCTGCAGCAGACGGCCGAGCCAGACGCTGCCTGCCTCCGGATTCCAGTGCTCGACCGAACCGCCGGGGTGAGCGATCTCGTAAGGGCTCATCGAGGCGTCACCGACGACGATCACCTTGTAGTCCGGGCCATATTTGTGGAGGAGGTCGAAGGTCGGAATCACCTCGGCATGCCTGCGGCGATTATCCTTCCACACACCCTCATAGAGGCAGTTGTGGAAGTAAAAATATTCGAGCTGGCGGAATTCGGCGCGGGCGGCCGAGAACAGCTCCTCGACGCTCTTGATGTGGTCGTCCATCGAGCCGCCGACATCGAAGAACATCAAAAGCTTCACCGCGTTGCGGCGTTCGGGCCGCGTCTGCACGTCGAGATAGCCATGTTCGGCGGTGGCGTGGATGGTGCCGGGCAGGTCGAATTCCTCCTCGGCGCCTTCGCGCACCCAGCGACGCAGCCGCTTCAGCGCGATCTTGATGTTGCGGGTGCCGAGTTCGACGGCATCATCGAAATTCCTGAACTCACGTCTGTCCCACACCTTCACCGCGCGGCGGTTGCGGCTTTCATGCTGGCCGATACGCACACCTTCGGGATTGTAGCCATAGGCACCGAAGGGCGAGGTGCCGCCGGTGCCGATCCATTTCGAGCCGCCCTGGTGGCGGCCTTTTTGCTCGTCCAGCCGCTGCTTCAAGGTCTCCATCAATTTCTCGAAACCGCCCAGCGCCTCGACCAGTTTTTTCTCTTCGTCGGTCAGGTGCTTTTCGGCGATGCGGCGCAACCATTCCTCGGGAATGTCAGCGACATCGACGGCATCCGGCCCGCCCAGCGCTTCGATGCCCTTGAAGACATGCGCAAACACCTGGTCGAAGCGGTCGATATGGCGCTCGTCCTTCACCAGCACCGCACGGGCGAGGTAATAAAAACCTTCGACGTCGTAGTCGACCAGCCCGGCTTCCAGTCCCTCCAGCAGCGACAGATATTCCCTGAGCGAAACGGGAACACGCGCGGCCTTCAGTTCGAGGAAGAAGGGGATGAACATTGTCTATCTACAGCAGATCATACTCGATGAAGCCGGTGCGGCGCGCGACATGGTCGTAGAGTTTGCGCGCGGTGGTGTTGGTTTCGTGCGTCATCCAGTAAACGTTCTTGACGCCGATTTTCGCGGCTTCTTGTCTTACTGCCTCGATTAGCGCCGCGCCTATGCCCTTGCCGCGCATGTCAGGGTCGGCGAACAGGTCCTGCAGATAGCAGTTGTTTTTTTCCGACCAGCCGGAGCGGTGGTAGAGATAGTGGGTGAGGCCAACCGCCTTGCCGTCCAGCGTGGCGATGAAGCCTTTCGGCTCGAACTCACCTTCGGTGAACAGCCGCTTCCAGGTGACGGCGTAGACCTCTTCCGGCAGCTTCGTCTCATAGAAGGTGAGGTAGTCGGTCCACAGGCGCCGCCAGTCGGCGTGGTCGGACTGCGCGAGCGGGCGGACGATAATCTCAGCCATGTCATCTCCTCTTAAGGTTTGGCCGAAGCTGCCTGCCTGTTCGGCTGCCGGCAACGGTCCACAGAAGGGAAAGCGCTGCTGCTACCTATTGCTGCCTTCGTGCCATGAACGCCAGCCGCTCGAACAAATGCACGTCCTGCTCGTTCTTCAGCAATGCGCCATGCAACTTGGGCAGGGCGTTCTTCGGATCGGCGCGCAGATCTTCCGGCGCGATGTCGTCGGCGACCAGCAGCCTTATCCAGTCGAGCGCCTCGGAGGTCGACGGCTTCTTCTTCAAGCCGGGCACGTCGCGGATTTCGTAGAACTGGGTCAGCGCCGCGCGCACCAGGTTCTGCTTGATGCCGGGATAGTGGACATCGACGATTCTGTGCAGCGTGTCGACGTCGGGAAAGCGGATGTAGTGGAAGAAGCAGCGGCGCAGGAACGCGTCCGGCAACTCCTTCTCGTTGTTGGAGGTGATGATGACGATCGGCCTGACGGCGGCGCGGATGGTTTCGCCGGTCTCGTAGACGAAGAACTCCATCCGATCGAGTTCCTGCAGGAGGTCGTTGGGGAATTCGATGTCGGCCTTGTCGATCTCGTCGATCAAAAGCACGACCTTCCTGCCGGCGGCGAACGCCTCCCAGAGCTTGCCGCGCTTGATGTAGTTCCTGATGTCGTTGAAGCGCTCGTCACCAAGCTGGCTGTCGCGCAGGCGCGAGACGGCGTCATATTCGTAAAGGCCCTGCTGCGCCCTGGTGGTCGACTTGACGTGCCATTCGATGAGGTCGAGGCCAAGTGCTGACGCCACCTGGCGGGCCAGCTCCGTCTTGCCGGTGCCTGGCTCGCCCTTGACCAGCAAGGGCCGCTCCAGCGCGATCGCCGCGTTGACGGCCACCATCAGATCCTTGTCGGCGACATAGGCCGCCGTGCCTTCGAAACGCATTCTTGCTCCTCGGTTGATCATGGCAACCGTAAGGACGCGGCTCACCCTGTGCAAGGGTGCGCCGGCCGCGACGAATGGGCTTGAACCCTGATGGAAACATATGCCCGTCTCACTGGCGCTTAGCCGGCCGGCAGCCTATATTGGGCGGGACGGTCTGTGCTTCCCGGCAGGAGAACATTTTCCCCGGGGCCTTAACGATCCTTAGGGAGCTGTCCCTGGGAAGACCCGTGGGTTTTCTCACACGGCGCCCACCTACTTTGTAGGTTCCCGGGATCGCTCTCTCCACCGGTTGTGTGGATCGTCACTTATTGCCACGCGTCCCGCATTTCGGTGGATGATTGCGGTGGAAAACGTCGCTCCCAAAACTCCATCCAGATCTGACCTTTTCTACCCTGGCTGCATGACCTCTCTCAAAGACCTGAAAAAGCAGCTTCGCCGTGAGGCCCTCGGACGCCGCGATGCGCTCGATGAGTTCTGGCGGGTGGAGGTCGCGCTTGAAATGGCAGAGACGGCACGCGATCATCTCCATGTCGAGCCAGGCCAGATCGTTTCCGGCTTCTGGCCGATGCGTTCTGAAGTCGACGTTCGGCCGTTGATGTTTGCCTTGCGTGAAAAGGGCGCGCGGCTTTGCCTGCCGGCCATTCTCGACAAGACCACCATTGTCTTTCGCGAACTGGTGCGCGGCGCGCCGATGGTCGAGATGGGTTTCGGCACGGTCGGCCCTCACGAGGAAGCCGAGGTGCTCGACCCCTCTGTGATGCTGGTGCCGCTCGCCGCTTTCGATGCGCGCGGCCATCGCATCGGCTATGGTGCCGGCTATTACGACCGCGCCATCGCCAAGCTGATCGACAAGGGACAGCCGCCGCGGCTGGTCGGCATCGCCTTCGACTGCCAGGAGGTGGCAATGGTGCCGGATGAGGAACATGACGTCGTCATTCCGGAAATACTGACCGAGAGCGGGTTGCGCCGCTTCGCGCCAAAATTGTAGATAAGTACAAGGGACGCATGATCTTCACTGGCGTCATGCAGCTTTCGCTGACCTTCGGTGCGGGATCATATGAGACTTCTCTTCCTCGGTGACATGGTTGGAAAGACAGGACGGACGGCGGTGTGGGAACAACTGCCCGGCCTGATCTCCGACTTCAAACTCGATTTCGTCATCGTCAATGGCGAGAACGCCGCGGGCGGCTTCGGCATCACCGAAGATATTTTTCGCGAGACGATCGCCGCCGGTGCCGATGTCGTCACCACCGGCAACCATGTCTGGGACCAGCGCGACGCGCTCGCCTTCGCGCCGCGTGAAGAGCGCTTCCTGCGTCCCTCGAACTTTCCCAAGGGCACGCCCGGGCGCGGCTCCGGTGTCTATATCGCCAGGAGCGGCGCGCGCGTGCTGGTCGCCAACATCATGGGCCGGGTTTTCATGCATCCCGAGCTTGACGATCCGTTCCAGGCCGGCGAACGCGAGCTTGCCGCCTGTCCGCTCGGCGAGCAGGCGGATGCCGTGATTATCGACTTCCACGCCGAGGCGACCTCGGAAAAGATGTGCTTCGCGCATTTCGTCGACGGCCGCGCCAGCCTCGTCGTCGGCACCCACACCCACCAGCCGACCGGCGATCACCAGGTCCTCAACGGCGGCACCGGTTATATGTCCGACGCCGGCATGTGCGGGGACTACGATTCCTCGCTCGGCATGGACAAGGAGGAGCCGCTCAACCGGTTCCTGTCGAAGGTGCCGAAAGGCCGCTTCGAGGCGGCGACCGGACCGGCGACCTTGTGCGGCGTTGGCGTCGATATTTCCGACCGCACAGGGCTGACCGAGCGGATCGCGCCGTTTCGTCGCGGGCCACGGCTGGAAGAAACCGCACCGTCCTTCTGGTCCTGACATTGATATAGGCACGCTTAGTACCTAACTGCCGGCGACACTGCTCTAGATCGTTAAAAGAGGGGACGACCTCCATGCAGCTCATCGAATTCCTGGCGCCGCATTTCCAATTCGTGTCCGACCCGACCGCCTGGGTCGCGCTGCTGACGCTGATTGTGCTCGAGGTCGTGCTCGGCATCGACAACCTGATCTTCATCTCGATCCTGACCAACAAGCTGCCGGAAGCACAACGGGCCCGTGCCCGCCGGCTCGGCATCTCGGCGGCGCTGATCATGCGGCTGGTGCTGCTGGCCACCATTTCGATCATCGTCCAGCTGACCACGCCGGTGTTCACGGCCTTCGGCCACGGTTTTTCCTGGCGCGACCTGATCCTGATCGCCGGCGGCCTGTTCCTGGTCTGGAAGGCGACCAAGGAGATCCATCACACGGTCGATCCCGACGACCACAAGGATACGATGATGGGCGAGACGCTGCAGATCAGCCTTGCCGGCGCGATCTTCCAGATCCTGCTGCTCGACCTGGTCTTCTCGATCGATTCGATCATCACCGCCGTCGGCATGACCGACGAGATCGCCATCATGTACATCGCCGTGATCGTGGCGGTCAGCGTGATGATGCTGGCGGCCGGGCCGCTGGCCAACTTCATCGCCAAGAACCCGAGCATTGTCATGCTGGCGCTGGGCTTCCTTCTGATGATCGGCATGACACTGATCGCAGACGGCATGGGCTACCATGTGCCCAAGGGCTACATCTATGCGGCGATGGGCTTTTCGGCATTGGTCGAGGGGCTCAACATGCTGGCGCGGCGGCGCAAGAAGTCGGGCGGCGGGCATTAGGCAGACCCTGAATACCTAATGTCCTGGCACGCCCTTCGGATGACGGTCGCCGATCAGGCCGAGCGTCAGGCCTTGTTCCAGCCACGCCTTGGCGCCGGCCAGCACCAGCGTGAAGCCGCCGGTTGAGCCGACGGCCTCTTTCACCTGCTCGTCGCCATCGCCGGCAAAGCCGAAATTGCGAACCTCGAGAAAGGTCGTCTCGCCAGGCATTTCCGTGAAAGTCCAGACCACGGTGGTCGGCGGATCGCTCCATTGCATGACGATCTTTTCGTTCGCGACGATCTCGCTGACGTCGACCATCGTCGACACGCCGTACATGCGCCATTCCCAGCGGATCTGCTTGCCGCTGTCCAGCCGGCCGCTGCCATGAGTGAACCAGAATTTCGTTGTAATGGCGGGGTCGACGATGGCCTCGAACACCTCGGCGACAGGCCGCCGGATCAGCATGCCGGCTTCGGCGATTGGTTTTTCGCGGATCTCCATCGGATGCTCCTTTCGAGGCTTGGCGTTCACCAGGCGTCCGGTTCGCGCAGCATGTGAATAATGTTGGCCGGGTTGGTGATCCAGCCGCCGCGGAAGCCCTCGCCCAAGGGCTCGATGGCATCGCAACGCACAACACCGGCCTTGGCTAAATGATCCGCAGCCATGGGGAAATCCTTGGTGAACAGCTCCAGCCATACCTCGGCCTGGCTCATCATCGGCGCCTTATCGATCCACAGACGGTTGGGGCCAAGCTCGAAGCCGATGGCCGGCGCCTTGTCCGTGAAAGGCTTCAGGCCGACGACGTCGCGGTAGAAGGCGATCGTCGCCTCATATTGGTGCGGCGGCACCTTCATGGCGATGTTGATGCCGCCGGTGATTGTCGCGGTCATAGTTGGCTCCCTTGTCGTGTTCAGATATTGGCCTCGTTGGCGGGTTCGCCCTTCATCTCGCTGCGGTAGTAGCCGTCGCGCAAATTCATGCCGTATTCGACATAGGCCTTCATGCAGGCCAGCATCTGCGACCAGCCCTCGCAATTGAGGTAGGACTTCTTCAGGCCGACCGCGCCTTCCTGCCAACCGCTCTCGGCAATGGTGACGAAGGTCCCGCCATCGTCCAGCGGCTCGAAATTCATCTCGATGCGGGTCTTGTAGGCGGGTTTGCCGTCGGCGTCGGTGGCATCCCAGCGCAGCACGATGCGGCGGTCCTTGACCACTTCGTCGACCTCGACCGGCACCTTACCCCACCAGACAACGCCGGCGCCTGCCACCAGAGGCGCACTGGCGCCGCCGATCATGGTGAAATAGCCGCTCAGTTTCTTCGGATTGACGACCGCGTCGAATACGTCGGCGACCGGTTTGCCGATGCGTCCGGAAACACTGAATCCAAGTGACATATCCACAACTCCTTCCCTTGATCGGTTCGACAATATGTTATATAAACATAACATGTCAAGCCGATCGCAAGACGACAATGTTTTCAAGGCGCTGGCGCACCCGCGCCGGCGTGAAATACTGGACCAGCTGAAGGACGCGCCGAAGACGACCGGCATGCTGTGCGAGGCCTTTCCCGATATAGATCGCTGCACCGTCATGCTGCATCTCAAGGTGCTGGAGGAGGCCGACCTGATCGTTGCGCGGCGCGACGGCCGCGAGCGCTGGAACCATCTCAACGCGCTGCCGATCAAGCAGATCCACGACCGCTGGATCAGCCAGTATGCCGGGCATGCCCTCAGCATCATCGAGCGGCTGAAATCCGATCTGGAGGCGTGAACGCTTGCAGCAGCCCATGTCGCGCGTCCTGTGCACGGTGCGGCTGGACGAATTGTGCCGATTTATCTATAAGCCGGCCATTCCGACAGAGAACGCCGTGCTTCCACGGGGTGCACCTGGGACGCTCTGAAATTTTGAATTCGGGCATTGCGCAAGACGAGGTGAGATCACTTCGCTTCGGGATGCTCTAGCCGAGAAGACGACACCATGGCTGGCCATTCACAGTTCAAGAACATCATGCACCGCAAGGGCCGCCAGGATGCGGTGCGGTCTAAAATGTTTTCCAAGCTGGCGCGCGAAATCACCGTCGCCGCCAAAAGCGGGACGCCCGATCCGTCGATGAACCCGCGCTTGCGGCTGGCGATCCAGAACGCCAAGGCGGTGTCGATGCCGAAGGACAACATCCAACGCGCCGTCAACAAGGCCTCGATGGGCGATGCCGAGAACTACGAAGCCGTGCGCTATGAGGGCTATGGCCCGGGCGGCGTCGCCGTCATTGTCGAGGCGCTGACCGACAACCGCAACCGTTCGGCGTCCAATGTGCGCGCCGCCTTCACCAAGGCCGGCGGCGCGATGGGCGAAACGGGCTCGGTTTCCTTCATGTGGGATCGTGCCGGCGAGATCTATTATCCGGCATCGGCCGGCAGCGCCGACAAGATCATGGATGCGGCGATCGAAGCCGGTGCCGACGATGTCGAGTCCGACGAGGAAGGCCACACCATCTATTGCGGCTTCGAGAACATGGGCGAAGTGTCGAAGGCGCTGGAAGGCGCGCTCGGCGAGGCTGAATCGGTGAAGCCGATCTGGCGGCCGCAAAACAACGTTCCGGTCGACGAGGAGCGGGCACAGTCGCTGATGAAGCTGGTCGCCACGCTTGAGGACGACGACGACGTGCAGAGCGTCTACGCCAACTTCGAAGTCGACGACGAGACCATGGCCAAGCTCAGCGCGGCATGAGACTGCAAGGTGGTGGCCAACGGCGCTACAGGCGGGTAGCATGGCCTCGCTGCTTGAGACTTCCGCCAAAGGTGTAGCGCAGTCAGTTGTCGGCGAGAGGGAAGATGACTGACGAAGGCGTTGAACTTGCAGTGACCTGGCCTCGTCCAGGCGGCCTTTGGCGACGGCTTTTCGCTTCGCTTATCGACTACCTTGTCATCTTCGTCGCTCTTTATGCACTGGTTGCGGCCTTGTTTCTGATGACCAACGGCGGAGTGAAGGGCAGCTTCTGGCTGAACTGGAAAACCTGCCAGTCCGCCAGTCTGAAAGGAACAGACGATCCTATACTTTCCCGCTACGATTGGCAGGTTTGTGCAACATCCTTCTTCGGTTTTCCGGTGGCCAGATGGGCAGCCGGTACGAGCACGGACGCTCAATCGAAGGCAGTATCGACCCTTTCGATAGACCTAGATTCAAACGGAAATTTTCGAACTGCGGCACTGGATCTAGGCTTCCTCCAGGTGCTGGTCCTGGCGACCTATCTTCTTGTGATGGAGGGGGCCTTCAGCCGGTCGCTTGGCAAAGGGGTCTTGGCCCTCTTCGTCCATGACGAGCTGAATTGGCATAGGGAAGGCCTCGCTTTGCAAAAAACTGTTTGTCGGCAGGTGGTAAAATTCCTGGGCTATCTGCCCGCCACGCTGGTCGGAGCTTTCTTTGCTTTCCAGACCTGGAAAACCGTTCCGGCGCCCGTGCTGAACTATTCCCGACTGGAAATCGTAATCGCCTTTACGGCGTCTGCCCTAGCTTTTCTCTGGCCATGTTGGATCGCGCTGACCGTCGCACTCGGCAACGAGCCAATACATGACCGAGTTGCAGGCACGACCGTGCGCGTTCTGGAGGCGGACCAATGAACGCGTCAGGGAAGCATTGCGTCGTCATCACCTACTGCACGCAGTGCCAGTGGCTGCTGCGTGCCGGCTGGATGGCGCAGGAACTGCTGTCGACCTTCGGCACCGATCTGGGCGAGGTGACGCTGGTGCCCGGCACCGGCGGCATCTTCACCATTTCCTGCAATGATGTGCTTGTCTGGGATCGCAAGCGCGACGGCGGTTTTCCAGACGCGGCCAAACTGAAGCAACTCGTCCGTGATGTCATCGACCCGGACCGCGATCTCGGCCATTCCGATCGGAAGACAAAGGCGTAGAGGCCGCCGGCGCTGCCGTCACTTGCGTCGCCACGCTCCGAAGGCGGCGCCAATCGCAATACCCACGGCGACGCCCATCGGAAGGTCATCCAGAGCGGTGCCGATCGCGGCACCGACACCAACTCCGATGGCCATGCCGAAGGCCATATTTGCGTATTGATCCTTCATCGGTCGCTCCATCCATCGTCGTCAACGCGTGGCGAACCAGAAGGATGCCAGCGCGGCTATGCCGCTGATGGTGCGGACATGGTTCCACATCACCCATTCATTGAGGTAGCGCGACCATAGGTTTGCACCTTCGCTGCTGGCCGGGTCGACGGCGGTGAGCGCATCGTTGAGTGGAACGTTGAAGATCATCGTCACCACCACGATGCCGATGAGATAGAGCAGGCTGCCGGCAATCAGCCAGAGCGAGGCCGGCTGGCTCCAGCCGATCACCGCGCCGATGGCGACAACAATGCAGACGAGCGCCGTGCCGAACAGCGCAGTCATGAACAGCGGGGTCACAGCTGTGACATTGATCGAATTCATCGCGGCAATGCCGCTTGCGGCTGGCATGCGGGCGAGGCCCGGCATGACGAAGCTGGAGAAAGCAAAGAAGACGCCGCCGACGACGCCAGAGCCGAGTGCGGCGATGAAGATGAGAGTAGGAAGAAGTTTCGCGATCATGTCAGTTGCTCCATATGCCCGTTGTGTTTCCTTCGCATCCAAACGTGAGTAATCCTCATATTTGCAAAACGTGATAAACCCTCGTATTTTGTGAGTCAAGCGATTTTGATGCATTGGAGTCAGTCATGGAAGACGCGGCAGCCCTCGTTTCCGCACAGGAGCAGCTTGCTTCACCGCGCCGGGCGCCGAGCCAGCAGCGCAGCCGCGAGCGGGTCGAGCGCATGCTGGCGGCCGCCTCAGCGCTGATCGCCGAGCAAGGCAGCGATGCCATGCGCATGGGTGAGGTGGCGGAGCGCGCTGGGGTGTCGATTGGGTCGCTCTACCAGTTCTTTCCGGACAAGCGGGCGATCATCTGGGCGCTGGCCGAGCGCTACACCGCCGAAAGCCAGGCCTGCATCTCGGCAGCACTGGCCGGTGTCAGCGATGCCGAAGGGCTGGGCCGGGCGTTTTCGGAACTGGTCGATATCTACTACGGGCTGTTCCTGGCGGAGCCGGTGATCCGTGATATCTGGTCGGGCACGCAGGCCGACAAGGCACTGCGCCAGCTCGAACTCGCCGACAGCCGCGCCAACGCCGAATTCCTCACCGCGGTGCTGAGGCGGCTGCGGCCGGCGGTCGATCCGGCGACACTGGAAACCACGGCGTTTCTGGTCTGGCAGATGGGCGAGGCCGCCATGCGGCTGGCGATCTCGGTCGAGCGCCAGGAGGGCGACAGGCTGGTCGCCGCCTACAAGCGCATGGCGCTGAGGGAATTGCTGGCCGAGTAGCGCCGCGCCACAACAAAAAACCCGCCACGGAGGCGGGTTTTTGATCTGCGAAAGGTCGTTTGGCTTAAGTTCTTACTTGATGCAAGCCGTTATCCCAAAACCGCTTCGCACTTTTGGCGACATGCAATTAGATTCCGAAACCTTCGAAACGCTTCTTGAACTTCGACAGGCGGCCGCCGCGGTCGAGCAGGGTCTGCTGGCCGCCGGTCCAGGCCGGGTGGGTGGTCGGGTCGATATCGAGGTTCATCGTATCGCCTTCCTTGCCCCAGGTCGAACGGGTCGTGTATTCGGTGCCGTCGGTCATGACGACCTTGATGGTGTGGTAGTCGGGATGAATAGCGCTCTTCATGGCTCGGTTCCTGGCTTGCCGGCGCGGCTGACGGGCATAAGCCTGCGTCGATGCGCCTCTTTTTAAAACTCGAAGCCGCAGCTATTGAGGAGCCACGGCTTCTAAAACGGTCGGCGAGCCTATACATCAGGCGGAATTGAATCACAAGGCCGCGGCAAGCGCATATTGAGGCGCATAGAGCTGAAGCGGCTAGAGGAAACATCGGGATGGCGCAATCAAGCAGCGCAGACGAGCGCCGACGCTCGCTCAAGCCGCTCAGGCGCCTGTTTCCTTATATCACGCACTACCGCACACTGGTCGTCGGCGCCATCATCTCGCTGGTCATCGCGGCGGCAACCACGCTGGCGCTGCCGTTGGCGGTGCGACGCATGATCGATCATGGTTTCTCGTCGTCCAGCACCACCTTCATTGCCGAATATTTCGCCGCTCTGGTGGCGATGGCCGCCGTGTTGGCGGCAGCATCGGCCGGCCGCTACTATTTCGTCATCACGCTGGGCGAGCGCGTCGTCGCCGATATCCGGCGCGATGTGTTTGCCCATGTGACGACGCTGTCGCCTGCCTTCTTCGACACCGCCCAGTCGGGCGAGATCGTGTCGCGGCTTGCCGCCGACACGACGCAGGTCAAGTCGGCGGTCGGAGCGACGGCCTCGGTGGCGCTGCGCAACGTAATCCTCGGTCTTGGCGCGGTGGGGATGATGGTCATCACCAGTCCGAAACTATCAGGCCTCGTCATATCAGCCATTCCTGTCATCGTGCTGCCGCTGGTCGCTTTCGGCCGTTCGGTGCGGCGCAAATCACGCCAGGCGCAGGATACGCTTGCCGATGCCACCGCCTATGCCAGCGAACAGATCGGCGCGGTGCGCACGCTGCAGGCCTTCACCAATGAAAAGCTGGTCACCGGGCATTTCTCGGCCGCGGTGGAAGCTGCTTTCGAGGCGGCACGCTCCTCGATCTTCGCGCGCTCCTTCCTTACCTTCTTCGCCATTTTCACCATCTTCTCGTCCGTCGTGGCGGTGCTGTGGTTCGGCTCGCGCGACGTGCTCGAAGGCTCGATATCGCCGGGTACGCTCGGTCAGTTCCTGCTCTATTCGGTGTTCGCCGCCGGCGCGCTGGGCGCGTTGTCGGAAGTCTGGGGCGAGCTTGCGCAAGCGGCGGGTGCCGCCGAACGGCTGACCGAGATCCTGGCCGAGAAGCCGGCGATCCAGGCTCCCGCCGATCCGAAGCCGCTGCCGGCCGTCGCCAAGGGCGCGATCGCCTTCGACAATGTCTCCTTCTCCTACCCGGCAAGGCCCGACCGCGCCGCCGTGCACGGCTTGAGCTTTCAGGTCATGCCGGGCGAGACGGTGGCGATCGTCGGGCCGTCAGGGGCCGGCAAGAGCACGGTGTTTTCACTGATCCTGCGCTTCTACGATCCCGAAACAGGCAAGATCCTGATCGACGGTGTCGACGTGCGCGAGGCCGATCCCGTTTCGGTCCGCCAGCGCATCGCAATCGTGCCGCAGGACGTCACCATTTTCGCGGCAAGCGCGCGTGACAATATCGGTTTCGGCCGGCCGGGAGCCAGCAAGGCCGAAATCGAGACGGCGGCGAAGGATGCACTTGCCGATGAATTCATCCTCAAGCTGGAAAAAGGCTATGACAGCCAGGTCGGTGAGCGCGGTGTGACGCTGTCAGGCGGCCAGCGCCAGCGGGTTGCGATCGCCCGTGCCATCCTGCGCGACGCGCCGATCCTGCTGCTCGACGAGGCCACCTCGGCACTCGACGCCGAAAGCGAGACGCTGGTGCAGACGGCGTTGGAACGCCTGATGCAGGGCCGCACCACGATCGTCATCGCCCACCGCCTGGCAACGGTGCTGAAGGCCGACAGGATCCTGGTCATGGATGGCGGCTCGATCGTCGAGGAAGGCACGCATCAAAGCCTTGTCGCCAAGGGCGGCATCTATGCGCGGCTGGCCAAGCTGCAGTTCGAAACCGGCGCCACTGCTTTCAGGGGCGCGGCGGAGTAGTCAGAACCAACTACGTTCCTGATGTGCCGCTCTACGCGGTTCCGTAGCGCTGCTTCAGATGGTTCACGAAATAGGTGGCGTTGAGCTTTTCGCCGGTGGCGCGTTCGAGCAGATCCGGCGTCGACCAGCGTGATCCCTGCGACCAGATTTTTTTGCGGCGCCACTCGTTGATCGCCTCGAAATTGCCTTTGGCGAGATCGTCATCGGCGGCAGGATGATCCCGCGTCAGCGCCGCCCATTGCTGCGCCGCCATCATCGCGCCCAGCGTATAGGAGGGGAAATAGCCGAAGGCGGCCCCTGGCCAATGCACGTCCTGCATCGGCCCGTCGGCCGGATTGTCGATGGTGGAAAGACCGAGGTAATCGCGCATCTTGGCGTCCCAGGCTTCGGGCAGGTCGGCGACCTCCAGCCGGCCCGCGACGAGCTCCTGCTCCAGTTCGTAGCGCAGGATGACATGCAGGGGGTAGGTCACCTCGTCGGCATCGACACGGATCAGGCCGCGTTCGACGCGATGCACATGCGGCAGGATATCGTCGAGCGACCAGGCCTCACCGAGATGCTTTTCAACCACCGGCAGCGCCCAGTTCCAGAAGGCCGGGTTGCGGCCGAGCTGTTTTTCGACGAACAGGCTCTGGCTTTCATGCACGGCCATGCCGCGCGCCTTGCCGAGCGGCCAGTGCGACCATGCCTTGGGCAGGTTCTGTTCGTAGAGCGCATGGCCGGTCTCGTGAAGCACGCCCATCAGCGCCGACAGGAAGTCGGACGTCTTGTAGCGGGTGGTGATGCGCACGTCGCTCGGCACGCCGCCGCAGAAAGGATGGTGCGACACCGACAGCGACCCGTGTGTCAGGTCGAAGCCGACCGCCGCCATCATCGCAAGGCCGAGCTCGCGCTGCCGGTCGATCGCATAGGTGCCTGAGAGCGGCTTCAGCGGGCGCTTGCGCAGCCGCGCGTCCTGGACCGCCAGCGCCTCCGGCACGAAGCTTTTCAGGAAAGCCTTCAGGTCGGTGAAGACTGGCGTGATGTCGGCGGTGCGGTTGCCGGGGTCGTATTGCTCCATCAGCGCGTCATAGGGGGCTAGGTCGAGCACATCGGCACGCAGCGCCGCTTCCTCGCGCACCAGCGCCACGACGCCCTCCAACGCCGGCTGCAAGCCTGCCCAGTCGTTCTTGCCGCGCAGGCCGCGCCACAGCTGCTCGCAACGCATGCGCGCGGTCGTCTGGCGTTCGACGAATTCGACCGGCAGGCAGGTCAGGTTGGTATATTGGCGCCGCAGTTCCGAGACCGCGGTGCGCTGCTCTTCACCCAACGCTTCCTGCTCTGCCGCGGCGATCCAGTCTGCTATCTCCGGCGCCGTTGCCCTGGTGTGATACATGCCGGCCAGTGCCGACATCGCCTCGGCACGCTTCTCGCCGCCGCCGACGGCCATGTGGGTGGCCTCGTCGGCACCGAGGATGGCCAGCGCATGCTCGAGTGCTTCGAGCTTGTGGCCGAGGTCATCGAGTTTCTGAAAGGACATGGCGGCTTCCGTGATTGGGGACGGCGCGAAAAGATACCAACGCAAAGGCGTTGGCAACCCTCAGGCACCGCGCAACGGACGCATCTTGCGTGGGGGCGGTCATGCGTGAAATGCTGCCGGCAACAATTGGGGGAAACAACATGATCGGCAACATCCTGGTCGCGCTGGTGGCCTTGATCCACGTCTACATCGTCTATCTGGAGATGGTGCTGTGGGACACGCCGCGTGGGCACAAGGCATTCAATCTGACGCCCGAATTCGCCAGTGCCTCGAAGGTGCTCGCCGCCAATCAGGGGCTCTACAACGGGTTCCTCGCCGCCGGCTTGATCTGGGGGCTTTACCTCGGTGCCGCCGGTTTTCAGGTCAAATTGTTCTTCCTGTCGTGCGTGGCCATTGCCGGCCTCTATGGCGCGGCAACGGTTGGCCGCAAGATCCTGTTCATCCAGACCGTGCCGGCAGCGGTTGCGCTGATCGCGGTGTGGCTCGGCTGGGAAAAAGGACGCCCGCGGGATGGCTCCCCGAAGGCGTCAGCGCCCCTTCCTCTTGGACCGTTTCAGCCGTCCTCTTGGACCGTTTAGCCGTTCGGGTAATTGCCGCCGTCGGCGCCGTCGCCTATCAGGAAACCGCTGCCGGTATCGATCATCAACCGCTGGTCGACATTGTCGAGACGGCGCAACAGGTCATGGTATTGCGCGGCCGGTATCCTGCCATGATAGGACGCGGCGACTTTCTCTGCCGCCTGACTGATGTGGGCCGTGCGCATTTCCAGGCGTTCCGCCACGGCCGGGGTGATGTTGTTGGCCTGTCTTGCGTCCACGATGCCCTGCCGGACGCCCTGCACCTGTGCGATAAGCGCCTCGACACGCGGGCCAGTCATGTCGGTCGGATCGGTCGCGTCGAGAGCGCCCTTGTGATGTCCAGCGGCATAGGCACCGGCAAGCGGAACGGCGATGAGGAACGCCGTGAGTGTAGCAGTTCTAAGCGAAGTCTTGAAAGAGCGCATCACGCGTCTCCTCTTGTAGAGGAAAGCGGCGGTTTTCCGCCTGCCTTCCGGCCTTAGCCGTCCGGTTCCGTCGCGTCGCGATGAGGGGGTTCATCGCCGGCGGTTCTCGGCCCGGGCGGCAAGCTAGGACCGCCCTGCGACAATGTGTAATTAAAAAAAGATAATCTTTTCAGACCTTGCCGGCCTTGATCCGCGCCCTAGAGTTGAGCCGACGAACAAGTTCGCGTGAGGACGGATCAACGTTCGGTGAGCTTCAGTTCAATACGGCGGTTCTTGTTGCGCGCCTCTTCGGTGTCGGCGGGGTCGAGCGGCTGGAACTCACCGAAACCGGCGGCTACGAGCCGGTTGGCAGGCACGCCGTTTTCGATCAGGAATTTCACCACCGAGGTCGAACGGGCCGTCGACAGTTCCCAATTGTCGCGGTAGCGGCCGGCGCCGGAGAGCGGCTTGTTGTCGGTGTGGCCGTCGACGCGCAGCACCCAGTTGATCTCGGGCGGGATTTCCTTCTGCAACTCGATGATGGCGTCGGCGAGCTTCTTCATCTCGACCTTGCCGGCATCGTTGATCACCTCGGAGCCGGTCGGGAACAGCACTTCCGACTGGAAGACGAAGCGGTCGCCGACGATGCGGATGTTCTCGCGGTCGGCGAGGATTTCGCGCAAACGGCCGAAGAAGTCGGAGCGGTAGCGGTTCAATTCCTGCACGCGCTGCGCCAGTGCGACGTTGAGGCGACGGCCGAGGTCGGCGATCTTGGTGTTTGAATCGCGGTCGCGGATTTCGGAGACGTTGAGCGCATCCTCGAGCGCGCCGATCTGCTTGCGCAGTGCCGCGATCTGCTGGTTGAGGATCTCGACCTGGCTCAGTGCCTGCTGGCTGATCTGGCGCTGGCTGTCGAGTTCGCCGCCGAGCGCCGCAGCGCGCTGGTTGGCGGCGTCCCCGGCGCCCGCACCTTGCGCCAGCAATTGCTGGAGCCGGCTCCTTTCCGCTTCCGCCGCCGACAGCGATGCCTGCAGATTGGCCAGCGAGTCATCCTTGTCCTGCGCCGTCGAGCGCTCCAGTGCCAGCAGCTGCGTAAGTTCGTTGATCTGGGAGTTGAGGCGCGAGAGTGCCGTATCCTTGCCGGAGATTTCGCGTCCCAGCAGGAACTGCGCCAGCACGAATACCGTGAGCAGGAACATGATCGCCAAAAGCAGCGTCGACAGCGCGTCGACGAAGCCCGGCCAGTAGTCGATGCGGCGATCGGTGCGCCTGCCCCTGGCGAGTGCCACTTCAGTGCACTCCGGGCTTCTTCAGGGCATCGGCGATCTTTTCCAGCGTGTTGCGCATCGCCTTCTGCTCGTCGGACTGGGCCTCGACCCAGTCGCGCATGATCTGCTGTTCCGAGCGCATGTTCTTGACCAGGCCGGAAATGCCGTCGGCGAGATTGGCCATGGCGGTGGCGACGCGCGGGTTGGAGCCGCCGCCATTCTCCTGCATGCTGCGCAGCCGTTCCGACAGCACCCGGATCTCGTCGGAGGATTCGGTCTTGGCTGGGTCGGCGACGACGATGTCCGACGACAGGTCGGTCACCGAGGAAAGCCAGTTTTCCAGTTCGGTGTAGAAGCGCGTCTGGGCGCGGCCGGCCTGCAGGTCGAGGAAGCCGAGCACCAGCGAGCCGGAGAGGCCGAACAGCGAGGACGAGAAGGCCGTGCCCATGCCGGCCAGCGGCGCGGAAAGCCCCTGCTTCAGGGAATCGAGCACCGCGGCGGCGTCACCGGTGCCGGGATCGAGCGATTCGATGGTCTCGCGGATCGAGCCGATGGTGTTCAACAGGCCCCAGAAGGTGCCGAGCAGGCCGAGGAACACCAGCAGGCCGACGAGATAGCGCGAGGTGTCGCGGCTTTCGTCGAGGCGGGTGGCGATGGAATCGAGCATGGTGCGCATCGAACTGGTCGAGAAGGCCATCGCCGAGGAACGGCCGATCATCGCCTTCATCGGCGCCAGCAGCACCGGTTCGGTCGTCTCAGAGCCGGCACGGAAGGAGTTGACCCAGCGCACTTCGCGAAACAGTCGCCCGACCTGGGCGAAGGCCAAAAGGATGCCGACCACCAGCACGCCGACGATCAGGCCATTGAGGCCGGGATTGCTGCCAAAGGCGGTCGAGATTTGTCGGGTCAGAATGGCGGCGATGAAGGCGACGATGACCAGGAAGATCACCATGGTCAGCAAAAAGACCTGCGGGCTCGATAGTTTATGCGGGTCGTAGATCAGGACATCAGAACGTCTGCCCATGCCGAAGGATCTGAGAAAAGCCATCCGTGCCCCGTTTCCGATGCCGCCGCCGATCACGTAAACCGCGACTCTAAACGGAATTGTGACCAAATTGAATGGCGCTTGGCAATATTGCCAGGGCAATCGGGTGAACCCGCTTGCCCTTTCCTTTTCTCCCCTCAAGCGCCGGGCGGGCGCATCCGCGCCCTTGGCTTACGGCGCATAAGCGCCGACGGCCGTTCGGCCTTGCCATTTTCGCTGCGCAAAAATGGAAATCACCGCCTGTTCGGCTCGACCGGGGAATTTTTCATTCACCCGATTGTCCTGGCAATATTGCTGTACCGTGTCAGAGGCGATTGATGACCAGACAGTCGACCATGGCGGCCAGATGCAGGCCGGCGCCGGTGACGACGAAACCGTGCCACAGCGCGTTGTGGAAGCGCAGCCCCTTCCAGGCGAAGAAGATGACGCCGCAGGAATAGACGATGCCGCCGGCGACGATCAGCGCTATCGATGTCGTCGGCAGTGTCTGGACAAGCGGCTTGACCAGGATGATGCCGCTCCAGCCGATGGCGAGATAGAAGCCGATCGCCAGCCGGTCGAAACGGCCGGGAAAGAACACCTTGATGGCAATGCCCAGCACTGCCGCGGTCCAGACCAGCACGATCATCCAGCGCGCCAGCGGCGAGCCTTCCAGCTGCGCCAGGAAAGGCGTGTAGGTCGCGGCGATCAGCAGATAGATCGCGGCGTGGTCGAAACGCCGCAACACCCATTTTGCCGGCGACGACACCGGCCACAGATTGTAGGTCATCGACACCGAGAGCACGGTGAGCAGCGAAACCACGTAGAAGGCGGCGGCGATGTATTCGCCCGGTCCGACACGGAACGCCGCCAGCGCCAGCAGTGCCGAACCGGCCGATATCGCCAGCACGATGCCGACCGCGTGGACGATACCGTCTGCGATCATCTCGGCACGCGAATAGTGCCAGCGTCCGATGAACGGGATATCGGGGTAAGGTTCGTTGTCTCTCACTAAGCCGGTTCCTGCACCGCGCCCTCCAATTTGGGCGCATGCCGGGCAGTATTTCAAGCTTCCATTGCGGTTTTGCGACTGCGGCGCATCCGCGCGGCGTGGCTGTCAGCGGGAGGAGAGCGGCTTCTTCACGACCTTCAGCAAAGCGCGCTGGATGACCTCGTTGCCGGCGACGACCGAACCGTTATCGAGCATGTCCTGGCCGCCGTCCATGTCGGAGACGAAGCCGCCTGCCTCGCGGATCAAAAGCAGCCCGGCGGCGATGTCCCAGGCCGACAGGCCGGTTTCCCAGAAGCCATCCATGCGGCCGGCGGCGACATAGGCGAGATCGAGCGAGGCGGAGCCGAGGCGGCGGACGCCGGAAACCTCGGCCATGACGTTGCGCAGTTCGACGAGGAAATTGCCATGGTGGCCGCGGCCGAGATGCGGCATGCCGCAGCCGATCACGGTGTCGACCAGCTTGATGCGGCCAGCGACGCGCAAGCGGCGGTCATTCATGAAGGCGCCGCCGCCGCGTTCGCAGGTGTAGAGTTCGTCCATCGCCGGATTGTAGATGACGCCGGCGACGATCTGGCCCTGGCGCTCCAGCGCGATCGAAACGGCAAAGAGCGGAATGCCGTGCAGGAAATTGGTGGTGCCGTCGAGCGGGTCAACGATCCAGCGATGCTGGCCGTCGTCGCCTTCGACCACGCCGCGCTCTTCCATCAGGAAGGAATAGCCGGGCCGAGCCTTGGACAGTTCGGCAAAGACGATGTCCTCTGCCTTGCGGTCGGCCTGGCTGACATAGTCGCCGGGGCCTTTCATCGAGACCTGCAGGTTCTGCACCTCGCCGAAGTCGCGCGACAGCGAGCGGCCGGCCTTCATTGCGGCCTGGACCATGACGTTGAGAAGGGCTGAGCGTGCCATAGTGCTTTTTCCCGGTGCTGCGCTTTAAACTCCGCCTCGATGCATGTCGGTGACCCAGAACCGAGGCCACTTTGGGGCGACATGCGTCAGTCGGCGCGGCGCACGTAAGTGATTTCGTTGGTGTCGACGATGATGCGCTCGCCGGCGCCGATGAAGGGCGGCACCAGGACGCGGATGCCGTTCTCCAGGATCGCCGGCTTGTAGGACGATGCCGCCGTCTGACCCTTCACCACCGGGTCGGCCTCGGTGATGGTCAGCGTCACATAGTCGGGCAGCGAAATGCCGATCGGCCGCTCTTCGTAGAGCTGGACAGTCACCATCATGCCGTCCTGCAGGAAGGCGGCGCGATCGCCGACGAAGTCCTTGTTCAATTCGAGCTGCTCGTAGCTCTGGGTGTCCATGAACACCAGTGCGTCTTCCTGCGCGTAGAGGAAGGAAAAATCCTTCAGGTCGAGCCGGATCTGTTCGACGGTCTCGGCCGAGCGGAAGCGCTCGTTGAGCTTGGTGCCGTTGATGAGGTTCTTCAGTTCGACCTGATTGTAGGCGCCGCCCTTGCCGGGCTTGACGGTGTTGGTCCTGACCGCCACCCAAAGGCCGCCATCATGCTCGATGACATAGCCGGGACGGATTTCGTTGCCATTGATCTTGGCCATGATGAGATGATCCGGAATGATGCCAACGGCCACGCCGTCGGTATGGGATGTTCGCTGGGAAAGCGATTTCGGGCTCCCAAGACCACAAATCGCCAGAAGAGGCAAGGGAGCGGGCAGGTCGGTGCCAGGCGAGGGGAGCCGAGGTTACACTTGCAATGACCGCGAGAACCGCCGTCAAGGCAGCCGGTTGGCCTTCTGCAGCGCCTGCTTGGTCTGGTCGTCGTCCAGCCCCTGCAGGAAGTCATCCATCTGTGGGTCGATGAGGCCAGCACGGCGGGCGACGACGTACCAGGCGCCGGCAAGCACAAGGTCCGGATCGGTGCCGATGCCTTGCATATAGAGCTTGGCCAGGCGGTTCTGGGCGGCGACATTGCCGCCCTCCGCCGCCTGCTTCATCCAGCCGAAGGCGGATTTCAGGTCGCGCGCACCGCCGCGGCCTTCGATCATCCAGGCGGCGAGATCGATCTGCGCGGTGTCGTAGTTCTGCCTGGCTGCCTGCGCCAGCAGGCGCCTTGCCTGGGCGTCGTCGCGTGGCTTGCCGCCGACGCCATTGGCGTAGATCTGCGACATCGCATATTGCGCGTCGGCGAGGCCGGTCGCGGCGGCGCGCTCATAGTAGGAGACCGCCTTGGCCATGCCGGCATCGCCGGGGTCCTGCTGGACCAGCATCTGCGCGAAATTGAATTGCGCCAGCCGGTTGCCGGCTTCGGCGGCGGCCTGCATCAAGGCGTAGGCCTCTTTTCCATCCTTTTTGACATAGCGGCCGTCGAGCAGCATCAGCGCATACTGGAACTGCGATTCCGGCACACCCTGTTCGGCGGCCAGCGCGTACCATTTCGCCGCCTGCGCCGAATTGACCGGTACACCGAGCCCCCGCGACAGGATCTCGGCCACCAAGGTCTGCGCCGCCGGATCGCCGTTTTGCGCCCGGACCAATGCCAGATTGTAAGCTGTCTTGTAGAGACCGCGCTGGAAAGCGCCATAGGCCGCGTCGGCGGGTTTTGCACCGAAGCGGTCGGGATTGACCGTGTCGGCCGACGGCAGCGGCGCCGGCTCGGCCGTGGTGGCGGGTTGCGGCAGCGGCTTGTCGATCGGCTTGTCGGTGTGCACGCCGATTTCCGGCTTGGGCTGCGGCAGCGGGACGGTCTCCGCGGCCGCCGCCTGGACCATCAGCACGGCAAGCAGAGCCTGGAGGGGAAGCCTCGCCGAGGACATTTCAGTCCTCGAAGCGAGGCGCGGTCTCGTCGAGCAGCGCGTTGGCGGTGGCGACCGCTGTCTTGGGATCGGTGCCGTCGGCGAACACGGCGCTCGACAGCGCCACGAATTCGGCACCGGTGGCGCCCACGGCTTCGACCGAGGCGATGTCGGATCCGGCCATGACGATGCACGGGATTTGGATCATATCCGCCCACCATCTGCCGAGCGACAGGTTGCGCGGGTGTGGTTCGGGCTTGTTGTCGTAGCCGAAGCGGCCGAAGAAGATGTAGTCGGGCCGTGTCTCGCCAAGCTCGAGCGCGTCGTCACGCGTCTTGGCGCCGCCGGTGCCGACCATCATCTTTGCCTGGAAGTGTTCGATCGTCTCGGCCAGCTCGGCCTTGGAGACCTCGACATGGATGCCGTCGGCCTGGACGCGGCCGGCTATGCGGGTGTCGCCGGCGATAATAACGGCCGCACCGGCGGCTTGCGCTGCCGGCACGATCTGTTCGGCGAAAGCCTGGAAGGAGGCCTCATCCATGCCGTTCTCGGGCAGGATCAGCGAAGCGACGTCGCCGCCTTCGAATGCCGCGGCGATTCGGGCCGCCGGCACGCCGGGCGGCGCGATCAGCACAATGCGACAGCGGTTGGGGGGCGTTGCGTCATTCATGGTTCTTCGGGTCCCGCGTTTCGCCTATGCCGGGCGAAGATGGTTGGATTGCGGCATAGAGCAAAGTGCCCGCTTTGAACAGGCGGGCAGCCGGGATCGCGATGTTGGCCCGCCAGACGCCGGCGGACCGCTTTACTTGATCGGGTGCGGGCTTGCGATGGGCGGTTTGCCCTTCCACAGCGTCCAGCCGAGATTCATGCCGGCGGCGGCGATCAGGATGGCGGTGGCGCCGACGATCTGGCTCAGATGCAGCCGATGGCCGAACGCGACGACATCGACCAGGATGGCGACGACGGGGTAGATGAAGGACAGCGACCCCTGCAGATGCGTCGGCAGCTTCTGGATGGCGCCGTACATCAATATGTACATGAGGCCGGTGTGGACGATGCCGAGCGTCGCCAGCATGGTCCAGCTCCACGCATCGGCCGGAAGCTGGGAAAAATTGGCGAACGGCGCCAGCATGACCACGCCGACGCAGACCTGGATCAGCGCGATCAGGTGCGGCGGCGTGCCCTTGAGCTTCTTGGTGACGATAGCGGCGACGGCCCAGAAGAAAGCCGCGCCTAATGCCATGACGATGCCGGTAAAGTAATCCGTCCCGACATCACCGGCGTCGGGAGCGGCCTCAACGATCAGCACCATGCCGGCGAAGGCGATGGCCAGCCAGGTCAGCTTGGTCAAGGTCAGCCGCTCGGCGAAGAAGAGCGCGCCGAAGCCGACCAGCATGAAGGGCTGCGTGTTGTAGACGGCGGTGGCGATCGAGATCGACGCGCGGGAGAAGGCGCTGAACAGCAAAAGCCAGTTGACGACGATGGCGACGCCACCGAGCGCGGCGATGCCGATGATGCGCAACGACAGTCGGTTGCGCAGCAGCCCCAGGGCGGTGCCGATGATGAGCAGCGTCAGCGCGCCGAACGCGCAGCGCCAGAACACCACATCCATGATCGGCTGGCCGGACAGGACGACGAACCATCCGATCGTTCCCAGGATCGCCATTGCGGCGGACATTTCGACCGTGCCACGCACTGTATCGTTCACAACAAACCTCCGTATCAGTTGAACCGTCATAATCTCATGCGGAAATGCGGCTTTCCATCCGATCAGAAAGGATGTATGAATAAGTTACCTAATTATATTAGGCGGTGGTTCCAAATCAGCGAGAAATGTAAAATGCTTGATGATCTCGACCGAAATCTCCTTGAAATCCTGGTCAAGGATGCGCGGACCTCGCTGAAGGAGCTGGCCAGCCAGGTCGGGCTGTCGTCGCCAAGCGTTTCGGAGCGGCTTCGACGGCTCGAGGAGCGCGGCGTCATCCGGGCGTTCACTGTCGAGATCGATCCGCTGGCGCTCGGCTATACCTTGCAGGCGATCGTGCGCATCCGGCCTCTGCCGGGCAAGCTGCACATCGTCCAGAAGCTGATCGAGGAAATCCCCGAATTCGGCGAATGCGACAAGGTGACGGGCGATGACTGTTTCGTCGCCCGGCTGTTCGTGCGCTCGATCGGTGATCTCGACGGGATTCTCGACCGCATCGCCGACAAGGCCGAGACCAGCACCGCCATCATCAAGGCGCAGCCGATCCGGCGGCGGCCGCCGCCGCTCGATGCAACCGCGCCTCGTGACAGGGTAAAGGCCTTGCAGGCTTCCTGAGCCAGGCTGGGCTCGGCCATGTTTTCAGAGGGCCGATCGAAGCCGGGTGGAAAGCCGGGCCGGTTGGTTAGGGTGCCGGCCAAACGAATCGAGACCGTCATGGCGCAGAATATATACGACCGGGAGGATTTCTTCGCAGGCTACAGCCAGCTCGGCCGTTCCGTCGAAGGTCTGGATGGCGCCGCCGAGTGGCCGGCGCTGCGCGCGATGCTGCCTGATGTCAGCGGCTCGAGAGTCGCCGATCTCGGCTGCGGATTCGGCTGGTTCTGCCGCTGGGCGCACGAGCACGGGGCGGTGCATGTGCTTGGCCTGGACCTGTCGGAAAAGATGCTTGCCCGGGCGAGAGCGGCCGGCCCGGACGCCGGCATCACCTATGAGACGGCCGACCTCGATCAGCTCAGCCTGCGGCAAGCCAGCTTCGATTTCGTCTACAGTTCGCTCGCCTTGCACTATGTCGAGGACGTGATGCGTCTGTTCAGGACCGTGCATCAGGCGCTGGCGCCCGGCGGGCATTTCGTCTTCTCGACCGAGCATCCGATTTTCATGGCGCCGACCAATCCCGGCTGGGCAATCGATGCCGAGGGCCGCAAGACATGGCCTGTCGACCAGTACCTGGTTGAAGGACCGCGCCGGACGGACTGGCTGGCCAAGGGTGTGGTGAAACATCACCGCACGATCGGCACCACGCTCAACGCTCTGATCCGGTCCGGCTTCACCATCGACCATGTCGAGGAATTCCGCCCGACCGACGCACAGATTGCGGCCAAACCCGAACTGGCTGAGGAGCTAGAGCGGCCGATGTTCCTGCTGGTCTCGGCCCGCCGATAGGCAAAGGCGCCGACAGCCAAGGGATGGGGCGGCCCTGCCGATATTTGTTGTCGCCCCGCTCGGGATTCTGGGCTATTCAAGCGTCGATACGCTTTCCCTCCAGACCAGTCCCCCTCCCATGTCCGGCCTGCTTCTCGATCCGTGGTTCTACGCGGCTGCCCTTCCGGCGGTCATTCTGGTCGGCCTGTCCAAGGGCGGCTTCGGCGGCGCCGTCGGTTTCGTCGGCGTGCCGCTGATGGCGCTGACCATGCCACCGGTGCAGGCAGCCGCCATCCTGTTGCCGATCCTGTGCTTGATGGACATCGTCTCGGTGTGGACATGGTGGGGGGTCTATGACCGCAAGATGCTGATCGACATGATGCCGGGCGCCGTCATCGGCATCGGCCTTGGCTGGCTGACGGCGGCACTGGTCACCGAAGAAGCGGTGCGGCTGATCGTCGGCGCCGTCGCCATCATTTTCGTCCTGCGCTGGCTCTATCTGCAGTTTCGCCATGGCGCCAACCACGCGGCCAAGCCCAACCGTGTCGCCGCCGCCGTCTGGGGCACGGTCGCGGGTTTCACCAGCTTCGTCGCCCATGTCGGCGGGCCGCCCTTCCAGGTCTATGCCTTGCCGATCCGGCTCGATCCGAAGGTTCTGTCGGGCACCGCCGCGATCTTCTTTGCCGCCACCAATGCGCTGAAGCTTGTGCCTTATTTCGCGCTCGGCCAGTTCGACACCGCCAATCTGACGGCATCGGCGGTGCTGATGCCGCTCGCGCCGCTGTCGACCATTGCCGGGGCCTGGCTGGTGCGCCGGATGCGGCCGGAAACCTTCTATCCCTTCACCTACGCAACCGTCGCGGTCGTGGCGCTGAAGCTGCTGTGGGATGGCATCGCAGGTCTTATGTAGATAGGCGGCTGCGCCGCCGCCCGTCATCAGGGGTCAGGCAGCGCTCGGAACCAGGCGATGGTTGCCGCCAAAGGCCAGTGTGGCGCCGATCAAGACGACCAGCACCATGCCGGCGAGGATACCGATGTCATGCACGGTCGGCTTGAGCACCATGTCGGCAATGATGACCAGCATCACCGCATAGTCGAAGCGCGCCGCGCTCATCATACGCTGGCCGATGGCAAGAACCTCTGGTGTGACGCCCTCCTTGGCGATCATTGCGCCCATGCGCTCGCCGGTCGGCTTGAAGATGAACATGCCGATCGAAAAGGTCGTGGCGTAGCCGGCCAGGCCGATGAGGATCCATAGGTCGGAGAAGCCGACCCAGAACCAGCACATGATGAGGCCGAAAATCAGCGTCAGCATCGACATCGGCGCGAAAAACCTGCCCCCCAGCTGACCGCTGGCGCGCATCGCCTGCAGTTTTTCCTCGATGTTGCCCGCCCGTTCGGCAAGCATGCCCAGCAGGAACAGTACGAAGCCGCCTCCGACCCACAGAATGGCGGTAGTGACGTGGAGGAATTTGACGATCGAGTACCAGTCCATGGGTTGCTCCTGCAGTGTTCGGTCAGGTTTGCGGCTGGGCTGATTTGCGCCGGCCGTCAGAGGAGCGGGCGTTTAGCGTGGCGCCTGTTTCGGAACGATGTCGCGAAAAATCCGGCTCTGTTTCAGCCTTCCCTCAACGTACGAAGTCGCCGAGATTGTGAATGCACTATCTGATTTTCTGCTAATATACGGATGTCGGGAGGGGTTGGCGCGACATCGTCCGGATACGCTGCCGATGCTAGTGCGCCAGTGCCGGGAGCCCGGTGGCGACAACAATCGCCTGACGATTAACCCATTCCCGCAAACGGGAAAGGCAATTCGGGGGACCATTATGCAAGGGATAGCACGGAATTTCTTCACGCTGGCCATCATCTATTCGCTGTGCGGCATGGCGCTCGGCCTGTACATGGCGATCAGCCAGGATCACGGACAGATGCCGACCCACGCCCACACGATGGTGGCCGGATGGCTGATGTCGGCGGTCTTCGCCTTCTTCTACCATTTGTTTCCGGCAATCGGGCAGAAGACGCTCGCTACCGTTCATTTCTGGCTGACCGCAATCAGCGGTATCGGCCTGCTGATCGGCCTCTATTTCCTGCTTGCCGGCAATGCCGCGATCGAACCGCTGGTGGCGGCCTCCTCGATGGGCTTCTACGCGGCCATGCTGTTGTTTGCCTTCATCGCCTTGCCCGCCGTCTGGAGGACAGCCTGAGCTAGCCTGACGTAGGAGATGCTGTGCTGTTACGGCACAGTATGGCGGCGTTCGGTCAAAAAACATCGGCGCCGTTAAGGCTTCATTAAGCTTTACAGGTGTTTACTATGTTCATCCAGTGATCTGGATTCTTACCGAGTGGTTGGAGCCACTTTGTTTGACGCCTCCCTGTTAAACTCCTGAGAGCCGCCTTATCCGCGGCTCTTTTTTTGTCTTCATTTCCCTTTTTGTCCGCATCTCGAAGGGGGCCGCCCAATGGCGGCTCGCCGTTAACCTTCTGTTAAACATGTGCTTGCCTTCGCCAGTGACGAAGCGCATTTTCAAGCTTCAGTCAGATAGGGTTCCGGGTGTATCGGCAGGGAGCCGAATCGGCCGGTTGCAAGTGCAGGGGCGTATCAATGAACGAGCCTTCGAAGGGCAGTGCGAAAACCGTCAAGCTGGCGGAGCGCCGGGTTTTCTCGCAATCCTTCAAGCCGCTTTACCAGGAAGGCATGGGCCTGGTCGAACAGGCCGCCGAATATCTCGACGGCAAGGGCCGGGCCGAGGCAAAGAAACTGTCGCGGCTGGGCGCCACGCTCTATGCGGCCGAATCGATGCGGCTGACCACCAGGCTGATGCAGGTTGCGTCCTGGCTGCTTTTGCAGCGCGCCGCCAATTCCGGCGAGATGACCCGCGACCAGGTCGCGTCGGAAAAGTCCAAGGTGCGCCTCGACACCGCTTCCGCCCATGACGAAGCCACCGGCTGGGCCGAGCTGCCCGAGGATTTCCTCGACCTCGTCACCCGCTCGCTGCGCCTGCAAGCACTGGTGCGCCGCATGGACGAGGAGATCTATGGCTCGGGCGCCTTGGTCGACATGCAACCGATGGCGCGCCGCCTCAATCCGGTTTCCGACCAGATCAGCCTGCTCAACACGGCTTTCGCTCGGGGTTAGACCTCGGTCTGTCTTTCTGTTTCCGGTTTGTTCACATTTCGCTGGCATCGCTGTGGGCCGGAGGTAAAGTCGGCAAATGGCGGAAGCGATTCGCATCATCGGTATCGATCCGGGGCTTCGGCGCACCGGCTGGGGCATCGTCGAAAGCCTCGGCAATTCGCTGCGCTTTATTGCTTCAGGCACTGTGAAGTCCGACGACAAGGCGGCGCTGGCAACGCGGCTGTGCCAGCTGCATGACGGGCTGGCGGATATCCTGCACAGCGCGATGCCGCACGAGGCGGCGGTCGAACAGACCTTCGTCAACAAGGACGCCGTGGCGACGCTGAAGCTCGGCCAGGCACGTGGCATCGCCATGCTGGTGCCGGCGCGTGCCGGTCTCGTCGTTGCCGAATATGCGCCCAACGCCGTCAAGAAGGCGGTGATCGGCGTTGGTCATGGCGACAAGAAGCAGATCCACATGATGGTGAAGGTGCTGTTGCCAAAAGCCGTCTTCGACACCGAACATGCCGCCGACGCGCTGGCCATCGCCATCTGCCACGCGCATCATCGGCAAAGCGTGGCCTACAGGATGGCGCTGGCCGGCTAGCTATGTTCTTGACTTGTTCACGTTGCAGGGATAAGTAATACCGCAGAGGTATTACCATGCGCGTGACCACCAAGGGGCAAGTTACAATCCCCAAGCCGATAAGGGACCGTCTGGGCATCGCCCCGGGCTCCGAAGTGGAGTTCGTGGCCACCGACGAGGGCGTTCGGCTGGTTGCCGTCAAGGAGAATCTCTCCCAGGAAGAGAAATTGCGCAGGTTCAGCGATGTCCTCGACCGGATGGAGGGGACGTTGGATCTGGGAGGCATGACCACCGATCAGTACATGGAGTGGTTGAGGGGGCCGCGTGAAGATCTCGACGTTGATTGACACAAATGTCCTGATCGACGTCTGGGGACCGGCCGGACCGCTGACAACATGGTCGGCGTCGGCGATTGCTTCCTGCCGCCGTGATGGAGCCTTGGTGGTCAACACCATCATTTGGTCCGAACTCGCGCCACTGATAGTGACGGAAACGGCGCTTCGAAAAGCAGTCGACATGCTTGAGATGGATCGCGAACTTGTACCTTGGGACG
This sequence comes from Mesorhizobium sp. M7A.F.Ca.US.010.02.1.1, assembly GCF_004023085.1. Classification (NCBI taxonomy): domain Bacteria; kingdom Pseudomonadati; phylum Pseudomonadota; class Alphaproteobacteria; order Hyphomicrobiales; family Phyllobacteriaceae; genus Mesorhizobium; species Mesorhizobium sp. M7A.F.Ca.US.010.02.1.1. Next base: position 48,715 of record NZ_RZRV01000036.1, read on the forward strand.
CGGCATTCCTTGCGGGCGTCACGCATTCCCGCTATCGCCGGGCCGGGGGCATCAGGGAAAGAACCTTGCCCGATTTCTTTATCGGCGCTCACGCGACCGTCGCTGGACATCGTCTTTTGACCCGCGACGCCGCGCGTTACCGCAGTTACTTCCCGGAGCTCGACATCATCTCTCCTGAGACGCACCCATGAGAGCCCATCTTCCATGAAAGGTCTGGCATGATCGGCAAGCTCAAGGGTACGCTCGACGAGGTCGACGAGGACCATTGTCTCGTCGATATCCATGGCGTCGGCTATGTCGCCTATTGCTCGGCGCGCACGCTGGCCGCGCTGCCTTCGCCCGGCGAAGCGGTGGTGCTGTTCATCGAGACCTATGTGCGCGAGGACATGCTGCGCCTCTACGGCTTCCAGTCGCAGCTCGAGCGCGAGTGGTTCCGGTTGCTGATGAACAATGTGCCGGGCGTCGGCGCCAAGGTGGCGCTGGCCATCCTGTCGACGCTGGCGCCGGCGGATCTCGCCAACGCCATTGCGCTGCGCGACATCGCCATGGTTTCGCGCGCGCCCGGCGTCGGCAAGAAAGTGGCCGAGCGCATCGTCACCGAATTGAAGAACAAGGCGCCGGCCTATGCCGGCACCGCCTCGGGCACCATCGGCCTGAAGCAGGAACTCGGCGACGGCGTGGCATCCGCGCCGATCACCGACGCGGTCTCGGCACTGGTCAATCTCGGCTATTCGCGCGACACCGCCGCCAATGCGGTGGCGGCGGCGCTGAAGACGGCGGGCGAGGATGCGGATGCACCGAAGCTGATCCGTTTCGGGCTGAAGGAACTGGCGCGGTGATATGGTTGTTGGAAAAGAAAATTCCAACTATCATATGATTGGTAGGAAATTTCTTAGAAAGTAAGAAAATGGGTGCTTACGCCAGTCTGACCTCGAAGGGTCAGCTTACAATTCCAAAAGATGTCCGGGATGCGCTGTCACTCAAAACGGGTGACATGATCGCCTGGACGGTCATGGATGGCTACCTGATTGGAACGCCGCGCAATCTCGACTTTGCGGACCTCGCCGGATTTCTGGGCGATCCGCCCGGCGGTCCGGCGTCACTGGAGGAAATCGACCTCGCGGTGCGGGATGCAGTTGGTAGGCATGTTGTCGGAGACGGATCGCAAGGCGGACGAGAGGGCGACGAGTGACGTCGATCGGCATTGATACGAACGTTCTGCTTCGAATGGTGCTGAACGACGATGCAGAGCAACGGGCGAAAGCCCTCGCATTCGGCGAAGGCCTCAGCGACGATGCTCCCGGCTTCGTCAGCTTGATCGTGCTGGTGGAATTCAGCTGGTCGTTGATTTCGCGCTACAGACTACCGAAAGAGCAGATGCAGGCGGCAATCCAGAGACTGTTGAAGGTCAAGACACTGTTGTTCGAAGATTTCGATGCCATCGTGATTGCGCTCGAAAGATCAAATTTGCCGCAGGTAGATTTTGCCGATGCGCTGATCGCCGAGCACAATCGAAATCTGGGTTGCTCGCATACAGTCACGTTCGATCAGCGGGCCGCCAAGTCCATTGCCAGTATGGAACTGCTCGCATGAGCCTGTCGCCCCGCCTGATTGCGCCGGAAAAACGCGGCGAGGATGCCGAGCAGACCTTGCGGCCGCAGACGCTCGACGATTTTGTCGGCCAGGCGGCGGTGCGGGCCAATCTCAAAGTGTTCATCGAGGCCGCCAAAGGCCGCAACGAGGCACTCGACCACGTACTGTTCGTCGGGCCACCCGGTCTGGGCAAGACGACGCTGGCGCAGATCATGGCGCGTGAGCTCGGCGTCAATTTCCGCTCGACCTCCGGCCCGGTCATCGCCAAGGCCGGCGATCTTGCCGCGCTGCTGACCAATCTCGAGGAAGGCGACGTGCTGTTCATCGACGAGATCCATCGGCTGAGCCCGGCGGTGGAGGAGATCCTCTATCCGGCGATGGAGGATTTCCAGCTCGACCTGATCATCGGCGAAGGACCGGCGGCGCGTTCGGTCAAGATCGACCTTGCCCGCTTCACGCTCGTCGCCGCCACCACGCGGCTCGGCCTGCTCACCAATCCGCTGCGCGACCGTTTCGGCATTCCGGTGCGGCTCAATTTCTACACGGTCGAGGAGCTGGAGCAGATCGTGCGGCGCGGCGCGCGCATCCTGCAAATGCCGCTTGGCGACGACGGTGCGCTGGAGATCGCGCGGCGTGCGCGCGGCACGCCACGCATCGCCGGCCGGCTCTTGCGCCGTGTGCGCGATTTCGCCTCGGTGGCCGGCGACGGCCATGTCGACCGCAAGATCGCCGACGAGGCGCTCACTCGGCTGGAGGTCGATGCGCTCGGCCTCGACGCGCTCGACCGGCGGTACCTCAGCATGATCGCGCGCAATTTCGGCGGCGGGCCGGTCGGCATCGAGACGATCGCCGCCGGCCTGTCAGAGCCGCGCGACGCCATCGAAGACATCATCGAGCCTTATCTGATCCAGCAGGGCTTCATCCAGCGCACGCCGCGCGGCCGCATGCTGACGGCCAATGCCTGGCGCCATCTCGGCCTCGACGCGCCGAAGGATCTGGCGCAGCAGCAGATCAACCTGTTCCAGGAAGAGTAATTTTCCGGCGCGCCGTCCGTGAGCGATCAACGCAGCCCACGGATCACGTCCATTACATCCGGCTCGGCCTTGTCGCCGTTGAAGGCGTCGACGATGCCGAAGGCGCCGCCATAGCTCCACACCGACCATGAGAAGCCATGCGCTTCGGCGCGCGCGATCATGTCCTTGACATAGGCGGCCCGGAACTCGGCCGGCATCACATAGGCATTGCCGTATTCCTGGCGGATCATGCCGAACTCGCCCAGCGTGATGTCTTCCGGCTTGACGCGGTTGGCCTTCGCCCATGCCTCGACCTTTTTGAACGGCGCATCCATCAAGCCGAGCAGTTTGTCGGGGCTGTCCATGCTGGCGACCTGTTCGTCGAGATAGGCAAGCAGGCCGCTCTGCCGCGTCCATGGCGCCTCGGCCTTGATCCTGGCGCGGATGGTGTCGAGCGTCACGTCGAGCTGTGCCTTGGGCACCGCGCTCAGCGGATAGGGCAGGCCAGTCACATAGGGGATGAAGTCGCCGGCCCAGGTTGCGCCCTGATGGGTGAGCAGGAACGGATCGTAGGAATGGAAGGTCCAGATGACGTTGTCGTCCGGTATTGTTTTCGGGTCGATCTTTTCCAGCGAGTTCGCAGCGGAATAGCAGGCACCAGTCAGGATCAAGGTTAGCTTGGTGGCCGAGGATCGCGCTGCCGCGAACAGTTTGCGCTGGCGGTCCGGCCACAGGCTGGTGCCGTCGCTGTCGCAGTCGACGATCGGTTCGTTCATCGGCTCGAGAGCCACTTGTCTGGGATCTTCGCCGGCCAGCGTGCGGGCCATCTTGCGCACCATCTCGAGATAGGCGTCGAAGGTCCGCGGGTCTTCCATCACTTGCGCCATGCCGATCTTGCGGCTGCCGCCGGCCGGGATCAGGTGCATGTCGACGACGACTTTCAGTCCGGCGCGGTTGATCATGCGCACGGAGTCCAGCACGCTGGCATAGAGGTCGTCACGCAAGGCCACGGTCTGGTCGGACAGGAAAGGCGAAGGGTCGACCGGCATGCGCAGGAAATCGAGGCCGGCATCCTTCAGTGCCTTGAGATCGTTCTCCCCAAGGAATTTGCGCCACTCCGGATAGGGCAGGATGGCCTTGGCGTCGCCCCATTGGTCTTCGCCGGGCCATGTGACCCATTGGTCGAGATTGAGGCCGCGCTTCATCGAAAAGCTCGCCGCCTGGCTGGGCCACGCCAAGGCCGCGAGCACAAGCAGCGCCGCCATCAAGGTCTTGATCATCTCCGTCAACAGTGCCATCCGATGCTGTGCCACGCGGGAAACAGGTGCCTCGTCGGGGCTGAAAAAGGAAGCGCAATGGGCGATCATGGTGAATCGGCGACGCTGCTGGCTGGGCTTTCCGGTGCGCTGACGGCGTTCGGCCACCGGCTGATGGCGCGGGTCTATTATGCCGACACGGATTTCTCCGGCGTCGTCTACCATGCGCGCTATCTCGAATTCTTCGAACGCGGCCGCTCCGACTATCTCCGGCTGACCGGCGTGCACCACACCGAGCTTGCCGACGGCAAGCATGGCGAAAGAATAGTCTGGGTGGTGCGCCGCATGGAGATCGACTTTCGCGGCCCCGCCCGCATTGACGACATCCTGACGGTCGACACCCGCACCGAGGAGATTTCCGGCGCGCGCATCTTCATGGCGCAGCAGCTCAAGCGCAGCGACGAGGTGCTGGTCAAGGCCAAGGTCGAGGCGGCGATCATCGGCGAGAATGGCCGCCCAAGGCGTTTTCCCAAGGAATGGGTGGCGGCGTTCATGCCGAGGGTGCGCTGATATTCAGGTGATGCCGGCCTGCAAACAGCAGCTTCCTGCGCTTCCGGTGCTCGCGTACGAAAAGTACGCTCCGCTCCGGTTCTCGGAATCTACCGTTTTCGGCTCGGCCTGACCTGAATCTCAGCACACCCTAGGCGCAGCCATTGAATTGATGGCCTTGCCGCGGGGCGTGGCAATGCGCCGCGCCTTATATACTAACCCATCCTTAACCATAACGGTTCATGAAGAGATTGGCGAAGATTGGCGTTATCGAACGCCTTCCTTTCACCAATATTTGCCCCGAAAAGGCCGATAACGGCACAGTTTGGGGTTGTTCCGGTAGCTTCGTGCGAACCGACCACAAGGGATGCCAGGGGCCAGCCGCCAGCTTCGCCCGGAAAATCTTAAGGACGTAACGATGGAAAATATCGCACTCGCCGATCCGGGCGCGCAATTGTCGGTTTGGTCGCTGTTCGTTTCGGCCAGTTGGGTGGTCAAGCTGGTCATGATCGGCCTGCTCTGCGCCTCGGTCTGGACCTGGGCGATCATCGTCGACAAGCTGGTTTCCTATGCCCGCATGCGGCTGGCGCTCAACCGGTTCGAACAGGTGTTCTGGTCGGGGCAGTCGCTGGAGGAGCTTTACCGCACGCTCGCCGACCGCAAGACCACCGGCATGGGCGCCATTTTCGTCGCCGCCATGCGCGAGTGGAAGAAGAGTTTCGAGAAGGGCGCCAAGTCGCCGCTCGGCCTGCAGACCCGCATCGACAAGGCAATGGACCTGGCGCTGACCCGCGAGATGGAAAAGCTGGAAGGGCGCCTCGGTTTCCTTGCCACCACCGGCTCGGCGGCACCCTTTATCGGCCTGTTCGGCACCGTCATCGGCATCATGACCTCGTTCCAGGCGATCGCCGGCTCCAAGAACACCAGTCTCGCGGTGGTTGCGCCCGGCATTGCCGAAGCGTTGCTGGCGACGGCCATCGGCCTGCTCGCCGCCATTCCGGCCGTCATCGCCTACAACAAGCTGTCGTCCGACGCGAGCAAGATAGCCGTGCGCATGGAAGGGTTCTCCGACGAGTTCTCCGCCATACTCTCGCGCCAAATCGATGAAAAAGTGGCCCCCAAGGCCTGAGGAGTAGCAGATGGGTATGTCCATGGGCATGGGAGGACGCGGCGGACGCGGCCACAGGCGGCGCGGCCGTCACCATGCACTGATGTCCGAGATCAACGTCACGCCGATGGTCGACGTGATGCTGGTGCTGCTGATCATCTTCATGGTCGCCGCACCAATGCTGACGGTCGGCGTGCCGATCGACCTGCCGGATACGCAGGCGAAGGCGATGAATGCCGACACGCAGCCGATCACCGTCTCGATCAACGCCGCCGGCCAGATCTATCTCCAGGAAACCGAGATCCCGATCGAGGAGCTGGTAGCCAAGCTGCAGGCGATCTCGAAGACCGGCTATGAGGAGCGCATCTTCATCCGCGGCGACAAGTCCACCGACTATGGCACGGCGATGAAGGTGATGGCCCGCATTTCGGCCGCTGGCTACAAGAACATCGGGCTGGTTTCACTGCAGGAACAGGACCAATAGACGCGCGATGAAGACCGGCCTCACCACATCGGTGATCTTGCATACGGCGGCGCTGACCTTCGGCCTGTTCACGCTGACGGCGCCGGCCGCGCTTCCGTCGTCCGACGTCGAGTCGGTCGCGGTCGATATCGTGCCGATGGAAGCCATCGCGCAGACGTTGCAGGGCGACAAGAAGGCCGTGATGCATGAAAAGCCGGCACCCGTGCCGACGCAGCGCCCGGACATCGTTCCGGATGCGCAGAAGGTCGGCGAGAACAGCGTCGACACGGACAAGCCGATAACGCCGGAAGCAAAGCCGAAGCCGGTCGACATGACCTCGGCTCCGCCGCCCGCGCCGACGCCGATCGAAAAGCCGAAGCCCGAGGACGTGCCGAAGCCGCAGGAAAAGCCCAAGCCCACCCCGGCAACGGAAGTGGCGCCAGCGCCGACGCCCAAGGAAGAGGTCAAGCCCGAGCCGGTCAAGCAGGCCGACCCCAAGCCGACACCGGCCAAGCCGGCGCCGACCCCGCCGCCGCAGGACAAGACCGCCGCGATAGATCCGACGCCGGAGGTCAAGCCTGACGCCGTTGCCGAAGCCATAGCGCAGGAGCCGCCCGCCGAGGCGACACAACTGCCGGACTCCGCGCCCGCGCCGGAAGCACGCCCGAAGCCGCAGCCGACACAGGCCGAAAGCGCCAAGGCGCCGGACCGCAAGGATGCCGACAAGCCGGTCAAGGAAGCGTCCTCCAAGCCAAAATCGGACGACAAGCAGTTCAACGCCGACGAGATCTCCGCTCTGCTCGACAAGCAGAAGCCATCCGGCGGCGGCGCCAAGCGCTCGACCCAGCAGGCCTCGCTCGGCGGCGACAAGGATCAGGGACAGAAGCTGTCCAGGTCCGAAATGGGCGCCCTGGAAAGCCAGCTTGGCGGCTGTTGGACCCTTCCCGCAGGCCTTGAAGGATCCGAGAGCTTTGTCGTCGTGGTGCGGTTCAACCTGGATGCCTCCGGCAAGCTGGACGGGCGCCCGGCGGTCGAAAAGTCGAGCGGAAACCGTCAGTTCGACGAAAGTGCCGTTCGTGCAGTGCAGAAATGCGATGTCACCGGCTTGCAGGTTCCGGCCGGCAAGCAGGACATCTGGGCAGACGTCCGCGTCACCTTCGATCCAAGGGAGATGCTCGGCCTCTAAGGCCTGGGTATCCGAAAATCAGTACGAGAAGCGAGAAGACATGAAATCAATCCTCAAGCCGCTCCTGATGGTCGCAGCAATGGTGATGGGCATGACCGCGGCAGGCACGTTGCCGGCGCTGGCGCTCGTCGAGCTCAACGTCAACAAGGGCAATGTCGAGCCGCTGCCGATCGCCATCACGGATTTCCAGGGCGGCGACGCGCTTGGGGCGCAGATTTCGCAGATCGTCACCGCCGATTTGAAGCGTTCGGGTCTGTTCGCTCCGATCGACAAAAGCGCCTTTATCGAGAAGATCACCAACCCCGATGCAGCACCGCGCTTCGACGACTGGAAGGTGATCAACGCGCAGGCGCTGGTCACCGGCAGCGTCAGCAAGGAAGCCGACGGCCGCATCCGCGCCCAGTACCGGTTGTGGGATACTTTTGCGGGCCAGCAGATGGCCGGCGAGCAGTTCTTCGCCAACGACGCCAATCAGCGCCGTGTCGCCCACATCATCGCCGACGCCATCTATGAGCGGCTGACCGGCGAAAAAGGCTATTTCGACACCCGCGTCGTCTTCATCGACGAATCCGGCGCCAAGAACGCGCGCAAGAAGCGCCTTGCCATCATGGACCAGGACGGCGCCAATGTGCGCTATCTCTCGGACGGCAGGTCGATCGTGCTGACGCCGCGTTTCTCGCCGAACCGGCAGGAAATCACCTACATGTCCTATGAAAGCGGTCAGCCGCGGGTGTACCTGCTGCAGATCGAGACCGGCCAGCGCGAACTGGTCGGCAATTTCCCCGGCATGACCTTTGCGCCGCGCTTTTCGCCCGATGGCCAGAAGGTGATCATGAGCCTGCTGCGCGACGACGGCAATTCCAACATCTTCGCCATGGACCTGCGCAGCCGTTCAACGACGCGGCTGACCAATTCGACCGCCATCGACACCTCGCCGTCCTATTCGCCCGACGGCAGCAAGGTGGTGTTCACCTCCGACCGTGGCGGCCGCGCACAGATCTACGCGATGGGCGCCGACGGCTCCGGCCAGACCCGCATCTCCTTTGGCGACGGCGTCTATTCGACACCGGTATGGTCGCCGCGCGGCGACCTCATCGCCTTCACCAAGCAGACCGGCGGCGAATTCCAGATCGGCGTCATGAAGACCGACGGCTCGGGAGAGCGCATCCTGTCCTCCGGCTTCCAGCAGGAGGGACCGACCTGGGCGCCGAACGGCCGCGTGCTGATGTTCTTCCGCGATTCCGCCGGTGGCCCCAAACTGGTTTCGGTCGATCTGACCGGACGCAACGAGCAATCGATCCCAACGGCGAACTTCGCTTCGGACCCGGCCTGGTCGCCGCTGCTCGAATAGGTTCGGCTGAATTGCCACACATGCTGAGAAGGGGCCGTTTCGGCCCCTTTTCCATGCCTTGGCCGCCTTTTGGCCGTATTTACGCCTAGGGTCCGCGTGAACTGTGGCTTCAGGCCGAAACGGCTGCGGACGGGCAGCTTAAACCAAAATTTAACCGTGTTTCTTGAATGCCGGTTAACCCAAACGTGGTTACTGGGTGATCAACGAAATCACTCAAAGTAGATCACTCGAAATACGAAGGAGAGGCGGCATGGGCCGTATCGCAGCACTTACCAGAAACCCGGTCATGATCGCGCTGGTGGCGATGCTCGCCATCGCCGGTTGCGCCTCGAAGAAGACGCCGAACAACGCGGCCGATCTTGGCCTCAACGGCGCCGGCGCGGCGACGCCCGGCTCGGCGCAGGACTTCACCGTCAACATTGGCGACCGCATCTTCTTCGATACGGACTCGACCTCGATCCGTGCCGACGCGCAGACGACGCTCTCGCGCCAGGCGCAGTGGCTGAATCAGTACAAGCAGTATGCCATCGTCGTCGAAGGCCATGCCGACGAACGCGGAACGCGCGAATACAATCTGGCGCTCGGCGCCCGCCGCGCCGCCGCCACCCGTGACTTCCTTGTCGCCAAGGGCGTCTCGGCCAGCCGTCTCAAGACCATTTCCTACGGCAAGGAACGTCCGGTCGCGGTTTGCGACGACATCTCCTGCTGGTCGCAGAATCGCCGCGCGGTCACCACGCTCAGCGGTGCTGGCTCCTGAGGCATCACGCAGCCGACCGGCGCGTCAAAGAACGCGCGGCCGTCTAGCAGTAAAAATGCAACATACCTGCGCGAAAGGCGGCCCTGGGGCCGCCTTTTTCATATCCGGATGCTCGAAACAAAATTTGGCCGAAGTCTCGGCTCCTGCTATGAGCCGAGGGCGCTTGGCTGGTCCCATTCTGATTGGAAGGCGCGAACAAGCTAACGAAATCACTGCGAGAGGCACATGCATTTGAGATCGGTTCTGAGCGGCACGCTTGCGCTGCTGCTCCTATCAGGCGTCACCGCCTTGGCTAGTGGCACAGGGCAATCAACCGACAGCGGCTTTACCTTCCATCTTCCCAGTATCGAATTGCCGGGGTTTTTTGGTCAAAAGAAGAAACCGGACCAGGTTCAGCTGGTGCAGTCCGATCCTGCCGCTGTCACCAGCCTGGAAGAGCAACTGCGGCAGATGAACGGCAAGATCGAGGAACTCAATTTCCAGGTCCTGCAGATGCAGGAGCAGATTCGCAAGCAGCAGGAAGATAATGAATTCCGCTTCCAGCAGCTGGAAGGTGGCGGCACGCAAGGCGGGCAGCCGCCGGCGCAGAAGAAATCGGACGCCACCACCGGCCCCGACAACGACGTGGCGGCGGCCCCGGCAATACGGGCGCCGGCCGATGCCGGCGCCGCGCCCGCCAACGACCAATCGGCAGGCGGCAAGACGGTCGAGGACGTCATCGTCGAATCTCCCGATGGCGACCCCGGCAAGGTCATTCCCGGTACGGGAGCGCCGGAAAAGAATTTCGGCACCATCACCGTCGACAAGAATGGCAATGTCATCGATGCCGGCGGCAACACACAATCGACCGCGCCGGCGCAGGACACCGCGCCAGTCGCCGGGGCGGCGCCCAAGGCCGGCAAGTCCGACACGGTAGTCGCGGCGTTGCCCGCCACCAACAACCCGGAGGAGCTTTACCGCAACTCATACCAGTTCATCCTCTCGGGCGACTACGGCACCGCCGAGCAGGGTTTTCGCGACCACATCGCCCGCTTCCCCAGGGATGCGAAGGCGGCGGACGCGCATTACTGGCTGGGCGAGTCATTGCTCGGCCAGCAGAAATACCGCGATGCGGCCGAGACTTTCCTTGCCGCCAGCAAGGACTACCCCAAGGCCAAGAAAGCTCCCGACATGTTGCTGAAGCTCGGCGTGTCGCTGGTCGGCCTCAAGCAGCATGATGTTGCCTGTGCCACCTTCAGCGAGGTCGGCAAGCGCTACCCTGATATTTCCAGTGCGCTCAAGGAACGCGTCAAGCAAGAGAAGGCTCTGGCTGCCTGCTGATCCTTGTCCTACATGTCGTTGTCCTGAAACCGGGATCACTTTTGGGCGACATGCATTATGCTCGACACCGAGCCGGACCTTTCGTCTAACCCTTTTTCGCATATCGATTTTACCAGCGGCGCTGTTGCGGCCGTGTCCGGCGGCAGCGACTCGACCGCCCTGCTCCTTCTTCTCAGACACCATCTCGACCGTACGGCGCCGGCAACCAAGCTGCTGGCGGTGACGATCGACCACGGTTTGCGGTCCGGTTCGGCTGCGGAAGCGCAAGCAGTGGCGAAGCTGTGCGCCAGACTCGGAATTTCACACCGCATCCTGACATGGTCGGGCCTCAAGCCATCGACCGGCCTGCCCGCCGCCGCTCGCGAGGCGCGCTACCGGCTGTTGTCCGAAGCGGCACAAGCCGAAGGCGTCGGCATGATCCTCACCGGCCATACCGCCGATGACCAGGCGGAGACGGTGTTGATGCGGCAAGCGCGCGCAGAAGGATTGGCGCGGGACGAGGGCCAAGGCCATGCCGAAATGGCAGGCCGGGGACTTGCCGGCATGGCGCCGGCCACCCTGTATGACTCTCGCGCGTGGATCGTGCGGCCGCTTCTCGGGTTGCGGCGCGCGGCGCTGCGAGATGTCCTGCGGCGTGAGAATGTCGGCTGGGCCGACGACCCGACCAATGCCGACGAGGCTTTCGAGCGGCCGCGCATGCGGGCAGCCCTTGCCGACGGCAACGGTGCACAGCGCATCGGCGATGCACTGGCGTTGGCCGCGCATGAGGGCCGCGCGCGCAGTCAACTCGGCCTCGCCGCCGCTAGTTTGATCGGCGATTTCGCGACCCGGCTGTCCTGCGGGCTCATTCGTCTTGATCCGCTTTTGCTGAACACAGGTGACGAGCGAGCGGCCGTCTATGCGTTGCGTATCCTGCTGGCCATGGCCGGCGGAATTGCCTTCCTGCCGGATCAGGCCCGCAGCGAGACTCTGTTCGGTCGGCTGAGGGCTGGATTTCTTTGCGCCACATTGTCGCGGACGGTTGTGGATTCCCGGCGCTCCGGCATCTTCCTGCGCCGCGAGGCGCGCGGCCTGCCCTCCGCCGCTGCCATCACGGACGGCACCGTCTGGGATGGCCGCCGGCGCATCACATTGAACGACAGCAGCAGCGCATTGTTGATTGCCCCGTTCGGCGCAGCAGCGGCGAAGCGGCTGGCGAAGGGCGATGGAAAAACCCCGCCGAGCCTGATGCGCGCCGCGCTCGCCGCCGAGCCGGCGTTGTGGCAGGCCGGTGAATGCCTTGATTTGTCGGGGGATAGCCGGGCGCCAATGGCGGTTGAAGTGCGGCCGGTCGTTGCGCCCTTTGCCCGCTTCCTGCCGTCCTTCGACCTGGCGCCGGCGCGGGCCGTGGCCGGGCTGATTGGCGCGGCCCCGGTGCCGCCCTTGCCTTTCAGCGGCCACAGTGCCGGCTGATGGTTGCGCGAAAGCTTAACCCAGACGTGCTGTTCTGCTTGGCAAGGGGGGACGCTCTCCCTATGTTAGGCGCAAGTTTCCTCTCATGACGCGTGTCCGCCCCGCGGACGCCAACGGGACAATTGATGAATCCGAACTATCGCAACCTCGCGCTCTGGGCGATCATAGCGGTCCTGCTCATAGCCCTGTTCAATCTGTTTCAGACGCCGCAGACGCGAGGGGCCTCCAGCGATGTGCCTTATTCGCAGTTCCTGCAGGATGTCGCGGCGGGCCGGGTCAAGACGGTGACCATCGCGGGCGCCCGTATCAGCGGCACCTACACCGACAATGCCAGCGGCTTCCAGACCTATTCGCCCGGCGATCCTTCGCTGGTCTCGCGGCTGCAGGACAAGAACGTCACCATCAATGCGCGGCCTGAAACAGACGGTTCCAATTCGCTGTTCGGCTATCTGATCTCGTGGCTGCCGATGATCCTCATCCTCGGCGTCTGGATATTCTTCATGCGCCAGATGCAGTCCGGCTCCGGTCGCGCCATGGGCTTCGGCAAGTCGAAGGCCAAGCTGCTCACCGAAGCGCATGGCCGCGTCACCTTCCAGGACGTTGCCGGCGTCGACGAAGCCAAGGAAGATCTGGAAGAGATCGTCGAGTTCCTGCGCGATCCGCAGAAATTCCAGCGGCTCGGCGGCAAGATTCCGCGCGGCGTGCTGCTTGTCGGCCCTCCGGGAACCGGCAAGACGCTGCTCGCCCGCTCGGTTGCCGGCGAAGCCAATGTGCCGTTCTTCACCATTTCCGGTTCTGACTTCGTCGAGATGTTCGTCGGCGTCGGTGCAAGCCGCGTCCGCGACATGTTCGACCAGGCCAAGAAGAACGCGCCCTGCATCATCTTCATCGACGAAATCGACGCTGTCGGCCGTCATCGCGGCGCCGGCCTCGGCGGCGGCAATGACGAACGCGAGCAGACGCTGAACCAGCTCCTGGTCGAGATGGACGGCTTCGAGTCCAACGAAAGCATCATCCTGATCGCCGCCACCAACCGGCCCGACGTGCTCGACCCCGCCCTGCTCAGGCCAGGCCGCTTCGACCGCCAGGTCGTGGTTCCGAACCCTGACATCGTCGGCCGCGAGAAGATCCTCAAGGTGCATGTGCGCAACGTGCCGCTGGCGCCCAATGTCGACCTCAAGGTGATCGCGCGCGGTACGCCGGGCTTTTCCGGCGCCGACCTGATGAACCTCGTCAACGAATCCGCGCTGATGGCGGCACGGCGCAACAAGCGCCTCGTCACCATGGCCGAATTCGAGGACGCCAAGGACAAGATCATGATGGGCGCCGAGCGTCGCTCGTCGGCCATGACCCAGGCCGAGAAGGAGCTGACCGCCTACCATGAGGCCGGCCACGCCATTCTCGCGCTCAACGTGCCGTCGGCCGATCCGCTGCACAAGGCCACCATCATCCCGCGCGGCCGCGCGCTCGGCATGGTCATGCAGTTGCCGGAAGGCGACCGCTATTCGATGAGCTACAAATACATGGTCTCACGCCTCGCCATCATGATGGGCGGCCGCGTCGCCGAGGAGTTCAAGTTCGGCAAGGAGAACATCACCTCGGGTGCCTCTTCGGATATCGAGCAGGCAACCAAGCTGGCCCGCGCCATGGTCACGCGCTGGGGCTTTTCCGACAAGCTCGGCCATGTCGCCTATGGCGACAACCAGGAAGAAGTGTTCCTTGGCCACTCGGTGGCGCGCACGCAGAACGTGTCGGAAGAGACGGCGCAGATCATCGACGCCGAAGTGCGCCGCCTGATCGACGAGGCCTACTCATCGGCGAAGTCCATCCTGACCAAGAAGAAGAAGGAATGGATCGCGCTGGCGCAGGGCCTGCTGGAATACGAGACGCTGTCCGGCGAGGAGATCAAGCAGTTGATCGCCGGCCACAAGCCAGCGCGCGACCTTGGCGACGACACGCCGCCGAGCCGTGGCTCTGCCGTGCCGAAGTCCGGCGGCCGGCGCAAGAAGGGGCCGGAGCCCGAAGGCGGCATGGAACCGCAGCCATCGAGCTGAGCTTGACCACTGATTTCATCGAACGCCGCGGCTTGCTCCGCGGCGTTTTTTGTTTTTGGCGTTGGGGAGGAGTTGTCCGCGACCTCGCATCTGCGACGATGACGATTGGCGAAAGCCTAGGTGATAGCCAATCTCCCCCTTGCGGGGGAGATTGGCAACGTCGCCGCTGGCGTGCCCTCGAAGGCAACAAGAAGGCCCGCGAACCCTGCGGTTCGCAGGCCTTCTCTTCTTCAGATGTCTTGTCGCTCAGCTCTTCAGCTTGGCATTGCACAGGCTGTAATAACCGCCGCCCTTCTGGATCCAGCGAAGGCCGTTCAACGTGCCCGCGTCCTTGTTGCCATGGTAGCCCTGGAGACAGGTCTTCATGCGCGCCTTCGCGGGCTTTTCGGTCTTGAACTCGGCGGCCAGCGTGGTCGGGAATGTCACGCCCGCGGGCGCTAAAGTGGGGGCGACCGCCGCGCTGGTTTCCTTTTTCGTATGCGGCTTGGTTTTGACCGTATCCTCGCTGACACTGTCCGCTGCTGATGTCGCGCACTTCTCCTTGCGAAAAGCTGTCCAGTCCATGCCGTTCAGAGTGCCGCCTTCCTTGGCTGTTCGATAGGTCTCGCCGCATTCCTTCATCGTCAGTGCGCTTGCGGGGGCGACGCTCCAAGCGACAAATGCGGTCGCAGCCAATACCGCCAATTTCAAACTGTGCATAAGACCCTCCTGGTTGATAATAAGTTTGACGTCTTTTTGTATACGGTTTGTTCTTTATATGTTCAACCAGAATCGTTACGGACTACCGATGAGCTTGGCGGTGGGCAGTAGGCGAATTGATGATCCCGGCAGCCCGGCGACATGCAGTTGCGAGCAAGGCAGTATGCGTCTTCGCGCAACAAAAAAGGCCCGCGCATCTTGCGATGCGCGGGCCTTTGTTTGGAGACTATGGCTAAGCGATCAGCTCTTCAGCTTGGCATTGCACAGGCTGTAGAAGCCGCCGCCCTTCTGGATCCACTTCAGGCCGCCAAGCGCATTGGCGTCCTTCAAGGCATAATACTGGTCGAGGCAAGTGTGCATGCGGCCTTTACCGGGGGTCTCGCTGGAATATTTAGCCGAGATCGCGGACGGGAAAGTGACGCCCTTGGGTGCGGCCGTGGTCGGCTTTGCCGGCTCCTTGGTGTAGCTCGCCTCGTCGGCGGCCGGCACGGTGTCGTCATCCGAGGCACCGGTACCGCATTCGGCCTTGCGGAAGTCGTTCCACTTCATGCCTTTCAGCGTGTTGGCCGTCTTGGCAGCCTGATACTTGGTGCTGCATTCGGCCATGCTCAGGCCCTTGCCGTCGGCGGGAGCCGCGGCTGCCTTGGTGGCTGCCGGCTTGGCGGCGGCAGCGGCGGATGCACCGGCGGCGCATTCGGACTTGCGGAAGTCGTTCCACTTCATGCCGTTCAGCGTGCCGGCGGCCTTCGCCGCCTGGTATTTGGTGCTGCATTCCTTCGCCGTCAGGCCCTTGGCCGTGCTGTCGTCCGTCGCGGCGGCAGCCTTGGCCGGCTTCGTCTCGGCAGCCTTCGTGGTGTCAGTTGCTTTCTTGGTATCGGCCGGCTTGGCGTCGGTCGTCGCGGCGGCGTCGGTGCCGCACTGAGCCTTGCGGAACTGGTTCCAGGTCGCGCCGGCGAGTGTCCCCGCATCCTTGGCGGCGTTGTACTTCGTGCTGCACTCGGCCATCGTCAGTGCGTTGGCTGGCGCGGTCAGGAACAAGGTCGCGACGGCGAGGCCGGTCAAAGTGGCAAGTCGGTGGATGAGCATAGCGTTTCTCCGTTGCAGCAGCCCATGATACGTCCCTGCAAATCAATACCGCTCAACGGGCGGTTGCGCCAGATGCTAAGTGGCGTATATATCGCCGAAGACCGGTTTCTCCCGATAAGGTGATGAAATCGTTGTTTGTTGCCTGGTCCAAAGCAAGATTTTGCTGGTGCATCCGCGCTGAAAGGCTCGCATGACTTGTATATTGCAACATGGCAGTCTGGGCATGTCAGGTTGCGGCCACATGTGTGCAGTGCACAACAATGGTTTTCTAAGGATTGGTAACGTATAATCACACAATGTGATCATAGCGCCCTGGCCAATTGTGGCATGACGTGCCGGGGAAGAAACGTCGAGGAAGCTGACTAGCATGGCAGGGAATTATTTCGGCACGGACGGCATTCGCGGACGCGCCAACAAGTTTCCGATGACGGCTGAAATCGCGATGCGGGTCGGCATGGCCGCCGGCCTTTCCTTCCAACGCGGCAGCCATCGTCATCGTGTCGTGCTCGGCAAGGACACCAGGCTTTCCGGCTATATGATCGAGAATGCCATGGTCGCCGGTCTTTGTGCCGCCGGCATGGACGTGTTCCTGCTCGGCCCGATCCCGACTCCGGCTGTCGCCATGCTGGTGCGTTCGCTGCGCGCCGATATCGGCGTCATGATCTCGGCCTCGCACAACCCCTATTACGACAACGGCATCAAGCTGTTCGGACCCGACGGCTACAAGCTCTCCGACGAAATCGAGGAGCGCATCGAGAGCATGCTCGACAAGGATATCGAACTGGCGCTCGCCGATTCCGACGGGCTTGGCCGCGCCAAGCGCGTCGATGGCGTGCATGACCGCTACATCGAATTCGCCAAGCGCACCTTGCCGCGCTCGATGTCGCTCGCGGGCTTGAGGATCGTCGTCGATTGCGCCAATGGCGCGGCCTACAAGGTGGCGCCCGAGGCGCTGTGGGAACTGGGCGCCGAAGTCGTCGCCATCAATGTCGAGCCCAACGGCTTCAACATCAACAAGGAATGCGGCTCGACCCATCCGGCCGGCCTGCAAAAGAAGGTGCACGAAGTGCGCGCCGACATCGGCATCGCGCTCGACGGCGACGCCGATCGCGTCGTCATCGTCGATGAAAACGGCGCGATCGTCGATGGCGACCAGATCATGGCGCTGATCGCCGAATCCTGGCACCAGAGCGGGCGGCTTGCGGGCGGCGGCGTCGTTTCGACGGTGATGTCCAATCTCGGCCTCGAGCGCTTCCTCGGCGGCATGAAGCTGCAATTGCACCGCACCAAGGTTGGCGACCGTTATGTCGTCGAGCATATGCGCGCGCATGGCTTGAATGTCGGCGGCGAACAGTCAGGTCATATCGTGCTGTCCGACTTTTCGACGACCGGCGACGGCCTGGTCTCGGCGCTGCAGGTGCTGGCCTGCATCAAGCGGCAGGGGCGGCCGGTCAGCGAACTGTCGAAAAAGTTCGAACCGGTGCCGCAGCTTCTGAAGAACGTCCATATTTCCGGCGGCAAGCCGCTCGAGGAGGCGCCGGTCAAGGCCGCCATCGAAGACGCCCGTAACCGCCTCGGCAAGACCGGACGGCTGGTTATCCGGCCATCAGGGACAGAACCGCTGATCCGCGTGATGGCCGAAGGCGACGACCCGCAGCTGGTCGAGTCCGTCGTCAACGGCATCGTTGAAGTCATCTCGGAAACGCGCAGCGCCGCCTGACCCCAGCGCGTCCAGCAGGACGTGGATCGGACAACCAGGCGCGCCGCGCTCCCTTAACCGGTCCAAGGCCCGCCCCTCGGCGTAATGCAGTTCACTTAGGCACCTTCAGTGTTCTGACAGGATATTTGGCTGGTAGCTTTTTGACGACACGGGGGCATGATCGCCCCCGTGTTTTTGGGAGGATGAGGTCTCCCAGCCGTTGTCTTAAT